>NZ_QOCY01000042.1:0-153587 GCF_024701915.1 Lactobacillus leichmannii
ACTTGGTTCTCCAATCCTCATCAGATTGTCCAAATCAGTCAACGTGGTTTGAACGTAATCGCCATGGTGAAGAAAGACTCCAAGATCACATACGAGTTCGAAGGAAAGCGGATGAACGTCAAGCAGATCTTCAACTGAGAAGCGAGATGATGAAGATGATAGGACAATAGGCGAGCTCTTTTCTACTCTAAGTCAAGTGTTATCAATGATTTTAGGCAATTTTTATTGCATGGTAGACGAGCTTGCGGACATCACTTTCAATCACTCCCTACAAATCCTGGTGGAAGCCATGTTCGAGAGTGTGAAAGAGATCTTCCAACCGACAGAAGAGCAGATGGAAAGGTTCACCAACGCTTTCATTTCACGCCTCCCGAAGTACATGCAAGAGGCTATATAGCCATCACTAGCAGCTTAATTGAATATCTACTGGCTAAACTATTGAGTTTTCAAGGCTTCATAGTTCTTTTTGGTGTGGGAAGTTTAAGTAAAAACTTTTATCCTAATGATATTTTAGTGAAAAATGGACAATTGGGCAAGATGGGGAGAAAATGTTTGCCGCCGATAAAAGCAGGATTAAGAAAAAAGTTACAGAAAACTAATTTTCTTTATTTTTCTGCTTCTGCAGGCGGAAGTTCTGCCAGATGGCCAAAAGGGTCACCAAAGCTAGGCAGCTGAACATGATAAAGTCGTATCTCCCGCCCTGGTAGCTTCTTTGGGCCAAAGCCCCTTGCCCCGTTTTCTGGGCCAGGGAGATCAGGGCCGTGGCCAGACTGACGCCGACTGAACCGGCAAACTGCTGGAGCATGTTGAAAGAGGAGTTAACGTCAGCCACGTTTTTCCGGTCAACCAAAGTTGAGGCGTTGGAGATGGTGTTGGCAAAGCTCAAGTTGAAGCCGGACCGGATCACGATATGGCAGACAACGATCAAGACCGGGGTCAGCAAGGGCTGCAGGACCAAAAGCAGGCAGTTGTCCAAAAGAAAGAGGCAGCCGCCCAGGGTCAGCGGGAACTTGAAGCCCCGCTTGTCGGCCAGTTTCCCGGCAAAAGGCGAGATGACGGCCCCCACGCAGGAGCCTGGCAAAAGGACCAGGCCGCTGATCAAGCTGCTGGAGCATATTGGGCATAGACCGGAACGGCGACAGACAGGCCGATGTTGACCAGCTGCAGGAAAAAGTAGGTTAAAGCCGCCAGGCAGACAGTTTTTTCTTTAAAAATTGCCAGGTTGAGCAAGTGGCTGTTTCCCCGCTTGTTGACAAAAACAAAGAGGGTAAATAGGACTCCTCCGGCTAAAAGCAGAAGCCAGGACAAGCTGCTGGTCCCGCATAGATAATGGCAAAAAGGGCCAGACCCAGCAAGAGCAGGGAGGGGGCATCAAATTTTTCCTTTTGCCCGCTTACCTGGTTGCGGATGTAGACCTGACCGCCGATTAAGCTGACTAAAGCCAGGGGCAAAGGAGATGATCGTCCCGGCAAAACCGGTCATGAGGCCGAGTTTTTGCTTAGGGACCTGGGTAAAGATCAGCTGGAACATGATCGGGGTGGAAAAGCCGGTGGCGATCCCCTGAACAATCCGTCCGGCCAGCATTAAAGGAAAGCTGGAAGTTAAGGCGCAGATGATGCAACCGCAAATAAAGGCCAGGGTGGTTCCTAAATGCAGCCAGCGAGCCGGGACCTGCTTGAGCAGGTAGGCGGTAGTTCCCATGACGATGGTCACTGTCAAGAGATAGGCGGTAGTGATCTACTGGACGGTTGCCAGGGGCTGGTGGAACTCTTTGACTAAAAGCGGGTAGGTGACGTTCATGGAGGTTTCATTCAGAATACCGATGAAGGTCATCAGGCCCGCACTGAAAATAGCGAGGTTGACTTTGCTTGATTTTTCCATAAGGACCTTTCTAAGAACACAAAAAGGCTGTCAGCGGTAGCTCCGCGACAGCCTTTTACTTTGTTTGCGATAAAGTTATTTTAGCATAAACCGCCAATTTTTGCCCAGGCATTATTTCCGGTAGAGCAAAAGAGCAGTTCCGGCTAAGTCAACTGTGTAGTCTTCGGTTTCCAGCGGCCGCTTGGTCATCCCCTGGTCGGTTGAATAGATGATCAGACCCAATTTTGCTCCAGCTGGCAGGGTGTAGTAGGTCGGCTGCAGTTCAAATTCTAGGTCGACGAACTGGCCGGCTTCCAGCTTGCTTGGCTGCTTCATGTCCTGGTAGTTCTGCAGGTTCATGTGGGCCTTGGTAATCAGCTTGGCCTTAGTGGCCTTGTCCGGGACGAATTCCTGCAAGGAGTCTGCCTCGAAGCGGTAGCCAAAGGGCTGGTTTCCTCTGGCAAAAATCTTCGGCGTAGCCGTCAGCCGCTGCCGGGTCCCCAGGTCAACCAGGGCAACAGACAGCTGGCCGACAGTCTTATTAGCTGCTACCCGGACCCGGACCTTTGGCCGGCCGACCAGGGTAGTCGGGTGGAGGAATTCCTCGCTTTCAAAGCGGAGGCTGGCCTTGGCCCATTTTTCCTCCCCGCTGATAAACTGGTATTCCCAGTCAGTTTCACTAATGCCGGCCTTCTTGAATTCTGTCCCGCCCAAGTCGGTGAAGGTTAGCTGGCCTGTCCCGTTTTCAACCGTTGACAGGTCCCCGTCAGCCGTTGGTGAATAGAGGCTGGCCTGGCCCAGGTCGTTGGCCCAGTCACTTTCTGCGTGCCACTTGTCAGCTTCCAGGTTGTCTTGGATCATGACCTTTGGCCATTGCTCATAAGCCCCGTTTTCCACTTCCAAAAGCTCGTGGACGAACCAGAGGTTCATGAGGTCGGTGAAGTCGATGGAAATCAGGTTGTTCATGTTGTAGTGCGGACCCTGGTGGAGGAAGAGGTGGGATTCCACCGGCAGCTGCTTGACCTTTTGCCAGATCTTGTAGACGTTCTTCGGCTTGACATTCCAGTCGTTTAAGCCGTGAACGGAGATCCAGGAGCACTTGATGCCATCGGTGTGGTGGCGGTAGTTTCTGGACTCCCAGAAATCAGAGTACTGGCCGGTTGCCCGGTCCTGGGCGGCTAAAAGTTCAGCTTGCTCTGCTTCATAAGCCTTTTTAGCAGTGAAATTGCCCCCGTCCCAGAGGTTGGACTGGCAGACTTCAGCCAGCTTGTCCATGTCTTCGCCCTGGCATTCGCTTGGCGCGACAACCAGGCCGTGTTCCCGGTAGTAGTCATACCAAGAGGAAATAGCGGCTTCAGAAACCACCGTCTTCAAGCCCTTGACTCCGGTCGTCGCGATGGCGATCTGCAAGGTCCCCAGGTAAGAGCGGCCAGTCATGCCGACATTGCCGCTGCACCAGCTGGCTTTGGTTTCAAAGCGGCGGGTCCGGTCAGTATAAGCCACTCGGTCCCCAGTCAGCCATTCAATGACTTCTTTTTGGGAGATGGTTTCTTCCGGTGACCCGGTGATCCGGATCCCGTCCCCGTGCCGGTTGCCGATGGCCCCGGAGAAGACAGAGGCAAAGCCCCGGGCCAGGAGGTATTCGTTTAAGCCGTAAGAAGATTGCCCAGTTGCCAGTTCAGTGGCCGGCACGTCCTGGCCACTGGGGGCAGGGCTTTTAACTAAAGGCTTGGCCACGTACTTGGGATTGGTCCAAGTGGTCGCGTCAGTCAGGTTCTCGTCGACATTATGGTTAGTCTTGACATTGTCGATGATCCCGCCAAAGTAAGGTGAAGCCGTATAGAGGGCTGGGACCTTCAGCTGGTCCTGGCTTTCAACTGGCCGGAAGACCGTGACCGGCAAGAGGTCGCCCTTGCCATCGCCGTCCGTGTCCAGGTCGCTTTGCACGTAAACGACCTCGCGGATGACCTGGCTTGTGTCAAAAACTGGCAGGGACTTGCCGTTGAAGAACATAAACTTGCCTTCCCCCCAGAACTGGGTGAAGTAGCCCTTGCCGGCCATGACGTCCAAGAGGATCTGCCCGTTTTTGCTCCGGGTGTTGAGCAGGCGGTAGAAGGCAAAAATCAATTCTTCCTTGCTGGTCAAGTCCTTAAAGGCCGGCAGGGCATGCTTTTTCCCGCAAGTCAAAGGATCAGTCAGGCTGTAGTCGTAGTTTGGGTGGTAGCCTAAAAGCTGCAGGGCAACATTAGCGAACTGGCTGGCCGTGATGGCAGTCGGCGTGTCCAAAAGAAAGGCGGCCAGGTCAGTTTGGTCGTCCACGGCAAATTCCGCCAATTTGGCGTCTTTAGCCTGGCGGGTCGTGGCTTCCGCCAGGACATTGCCGGTCAAGACGGCCAGGAGCTCACTGAAGGAAAGAGAAGAGTAGTTTTCCGGCAAGAAGTTGATTGCCAGCAGCTCTTCAGTTGCCTTTTCCGGACTGGTTTCAACGTAGGCATATTGATTGTATTTCATGCTTTACCTCATCTTTATATCTTTACATCTATGGGATATTGTATCTTTTTGCTTTATCCAGTTTTTTTAGCTGTTTTTTAAGCAAGTTCTCAAGTTAATGCAAGCAAACCGCTTCCTTTTTGTCAAGGAAAAAATGACCAAGAAAA
Organism: Lactobacillus leichmannii; assembly: GCF_024701915.1. Lineage (NCBI taxonomy): Bacteria > Bacillati > Bacillota > Bacilli > Lactobacillales > Lactobacillaceae > Lactobacillus > Lactobacillus leichmannii. The sequence continues at coordinate 4,518 of NZ_QOCY01000042.1, forward strand.
AAAGCAACTTTTTTTCTGAAATGTGTTTGACAATTTATCCCTGGTCTAATATACTTAATTTGTTGCGTCGGAGTATAACGGTTCGGTAGCTCAGCTGGATAGAGCAACGGTCTTCTAAACCGTGGGTCGTGAGTTCGAATCTCACCCGAATCATGATTGCAACCAGAGAAATCACTGAGGCTTGCCTCGGTGATTTTTTTGTTATATCCGCAGAAAATTTGCCAAGCCGGCAAAAGTAAACTATAATGGAATAAATATTAAACGTTTGTTCGAGCAATCCTGGCCACTTGGCCGGGGCCTTTTTATTTGCTCGGGATTTTTTAACACAAGGTAGGAAATGTAATGACGACGGTAATTTTAGCAGAGAAGCCCAGCCAGGCCCGGGCATACGCGGCCGCTTTCGCCCAAAGCCAGAAGGGGGAAGGGCAAATTAAGGTGGCGGACCCGATCTTGCCGGCAGACACTGTGATCACTTATGGTTTTGGCCATTTAGTGGAAATGGCCCTGCCGGAAGCCTATGACGCCAGCTACAAGCGCTGGTCTTTAAAGAAGCTGCCGATTTTTCCCGACCAGTACAAGTACCTGGTTCCTCGGGACAAGAAGAAGCAGTTCAATATTGTCGCTAATTTGCTCAAGCGGGCAGATACGATCGTGATTGCCACGGACAGTGACCGGGAAGGGGAAAACATCGCCTGGTCCATTATGCGGCAGGCGGGGATCGATTTGAAACAGAAGCGCCTTTTCCGACTCTGGATCAATTCACTGGAAAAAGCCGCGATCAGGGAAGGCTTCCAGAACTTGCGGCCAGGCTGGGACTACTACTACCGCTATAAGGAAGCCCAGACCCGGCAGATCAGTGACTGGCTGGTCGGGATGAACGGCAGTCCCTTATTTACCTTGCTGTTAAGAAAGCAGGGGATCAAGGGGACCTATTCAATCGGCCGGGTGCAGACGCCAACTTTGTACATGGTCTATAAGCGTGACCAGGAGATTGCCAATTTTAAGCCGGAGAAGTACTGGCTGCTTATGGCAGATTTTTGGCAGGGAAGAAAGAAATTTACCGGCCGCTTGCTGCCGGAAACGAAATTTAAGAGCCCGGCAGAACTGGAGCAGTTTTTGCTGGCTAAAGGGGGGAGTCTGGGCAAACAAACTGGCCAGGTGGCCAAGGTGGACAAGGAGCAAAAGAGCCAGGCCAGCCCCCGCCTTTTCTCCTTGTCCAGCCTGCAGACGGAAGCCAACCGCCGCTACCATGCTTCAGCCAGCCAGGTTTTACAGGCTGTGCAGAATTTGTATGAAAATAAGTTTTTAAGCTATCCGCGGACAGACTGCAATTATATTACGGACAATGAGTATGACTACCTGGCCCAGAACCTGGACCGCTACCAGGGGCTTTTACCAAATTCTGCAGAAGTCAAAGAGCAAATGAAGCCCTTAAAGGCGGAGAAGCGCTATGTCGACTCCGGCAAGGTCCAGGAGCACCACGCCATCATCATGACCAAGACCGTGCCCAGCCAGGCACAAATGGGCAAAATGTCCAAGCTGGAAGGGCAGGTCTATGACCTGGTCTTGCGGCGAACTTTGGAGATGTTTTTAAAGGCCTATGTCTATGAGAAGACCACGGCTTTGATTAATGTCGGCCAATTGACTTTTAAAGCCAACGGCAATGTCAGCGTGAATCTGGGCTGGAAGATTCTGGAAGGGCCGGTTAAAGATGCCCAGCTGCCGCCCCTGGAAGTCGGCCAGGAACTGACGGCGAAATTGAAAGAGCAAGAAGAAGAGACCAAGCCTCCGGCTAAGTTTACGGAAGGGAGCTTGATCACGGCCATGAAGACGGCCGGCAAGACCCTGGATGATGAAGAGGCCCAGGCTATTTTAAAGGACGTTGAAGGGATCGGGACGGAAGCTACCCGGGCCAGCACCATCGAAATTTTGAAGAAGCGGGGCTACATGCAAAGCCGGCAAAACAAATTGTCGGTTACCCCGGAAGGGACCATCCTCTGCAAGACGGCGGAAGCTGAGCCACTCTTAGTCAGCGCGCAGATGACGGCCCAGTGGGAAAAGGCCTTAAAGCAAGTCGGGGCCAAAGAGCGGAGCCAGGATAACTTTTTAGGGCAGATCAAGAAATTCATTTCAAAGATGATTACAGAAGTGCCAGGCAAGATCCAGGTTGATCAGGGCTTGCAGGAAGAAGCCCAGACCCGGCAAGCCAAAACCGCGGCAATCGGCCCCTGCCCGGTCTGCAAGCAAGGGGAAATTACTGACAAGGGCAAGTTTTACGGCTGCAGTAATTACCGGGGCGGCTGCCATTTCACCTTGCCCAAGAAGTTTGCCGGCAAGAATATGGGCAAGCGGATTGTGAAGACCTTGATCAGCAAGGGCAAGACTGACAAGCTGGACGGTTTTGTCTCTAAAAAGAGCGGGCAGCGGTATTCAGCCAAGCTGCAGCTGGAAGGGGACAAGCTCTCTTTGGTTTTTGACTGATTTTTGCAAAAGCAATATTTCTTAAAATGAGTTAACAAATCTGTTACAAATGAAATAGTGCCCAAAAACTGTGGTAAAGTATGAAAAGGCATTTCGTGATAAAAGTGTAAATTATCTGGGTGCTTTTTGTTAATAACCGTAGATTTATGAGTTTTGTATTTTTAGAAGTGAAGGGAAGAGTTTGATGAGACGTTTTGCCCTGGGCATGATGACCAGTGCGGCACTGATGGCTGGCCTGGCCAGTCAGGTGCAAGCAAGCAGCAAAGACTATAGTAAGAGCACGAAGACCGATCTTGTGACCAAGATCATGGGTAACAAGAGCTACCAGGTCTATTCTTCGCTCAAACTGGAAGAGGTAACTAAGAAGGTCAAGGCAAAGTCCAAGGAAAAGAAGAAGTACACGGTCAAGAAGAAGGTCGCCGTCAAGAAGAATAGTAAGAAGGGCAAGACCAAGTACAAGACGGTTAAGCAGGTCAAGTACAAGTGGGTGACTAAGACGGCCTACAAGAACGTGAAGAAGAAGGAGTGGAAGTTCGGCAAGAAATTGACGGCCTCGGCTGACTTCAGATACGCTCACGTTCAGTCCAAGTCCTACAAGGTTAAGGGTGGCAAGCGCTACTACTACATCTACGTTGACGGCCGGCCAGTTGGCTACGTGAATGAGAAGGCTTTTGCCCTTTCGAAAGCTAATGTGGTTTCCCAGGTCAGCCTGGTCAACAACCCGTCTGACTCAGTTGGCTTTAATGCCGAAGACGCGATTAACTACGTGACTGACCAGCACGGCAGTCTGGTTGACAATGATTCAGTTGAGATCAGTTGCAAGTCTGCTGAATTGAATATTTCTGATACTGGCTATGTATCCAGCCGCAAGGCCGGGACGGCGGTTTTGACCTTCAGGTACGGCAAGGCCAAGGCGACCAGCAAGCTGACGGTACGCGGGGATGCCAAAGAAGGGATCAGCTCGGCCGATGTAACGCCGGTGAAAACTGATTTGCCAGAGATTGAGACCTGGTCAGCCAGCGACGGGGCCAGCCTGTCCTCATCTTCAACTATTACTTCAAAAGACGCGGTTTCCAGCTCCCACAAGTACTGGGCTACCGACATGTCCGGCAACGCTAAGGGCGCGGATATTGAAACCATCTTCTATCATCCGGCAGTTTTGAGCGCGCCAGGTTCAAGCAACCTGGAGGCCAAGGTGTCAAGCGCTGTGCAAGGGATTGATTTTTATGACAATGACCTGGTGACCAGCAACCTTGACTTAGGCCAGGCAGACAACTGGGAAGCCCGGGGGCACATGGTCTACTATAATATGCGGAAGGTCAAGAAGTACAACTGGCAGCTGATTCCAAGCAAGATGCTGAGCTTCAACACCTGGCTGAGCTATATCAAGAACATCAAGGTCAGCCCATATATGAAGCTGGGCCATGGCCAGTCAGTTGGCAGCACCAAGAAGTATGTTTACGTTTTGGCCAACTGGAACCGGTCCAACAACTGGTCCAACTCCCAGGAACTGATCCGGGTCAAGAAATCCACCATGGAAATTGACAAGATCTGGACCTTCAAGGTTTGGAACGGGTCAGCCAAGTATCCGCGGATTTTCCTCAACGCGGACGTGATTGACGACAACACTTTGCTTGCTCTCTTCCACAATGCTTCTAAGCACCGCTATGAATACTGGAAGATCAGCAGAAACGGTGACAGCTTTAAGGCTAAGGAAGTTGGGGCAACTGGCAGCGACCTCATCAGCAATTCCGCTGAAGTCCAGGGCTTTGTCTGGAATAGTGCCTATGACGTTTACTATATTGCCTTTAACGACTACCTCTTTAAGATCGGGGCAGGCTTAGATGGCAAAACAGATGCTGGCAAGCTATTGAACTACTACAAGTTTGACACTGGCCGCCGGGAATTTGAAGGTTTGAGCAGCTACGGGCCCGAACTCTACCTCAACTTGAATCATCCAACGGAAACTTTGAAAGTGAATCATATTACAAAATAGTTGAGTCTAATGATTGTGGGTATAGGAAGAATAAAATTAAAGAAGGGGCTGGCCTTTTCAGCCGCATTTATGGCCATTGCCTGTTTGTTTAAAGATGGTCAGCCAGTTGCAGCCGCGAGTGAGAAGCTGTCGACCAAGGTGATCGACGGGAAGAAGAACTATGGGATCTATTCCAGCTTGAAGCAGGTAAGGTCAAGACCGGCAAGGGCAAGGAGAAAAAGACCAAGCTGGTCTGGAAGTTTGGCAAGAAGATGGCCACTACTAAAGAATTAAAGTTGGCCCATGTCCAGTCCCGATCCTACAAACTCGCCCGGGGCAGACGGTATTACTATGTCTAAGTTGACGGCCGCGGGGTCGGCTATGTCAGCGAGCGGACCTTTGCCAGAAGCGAGATGTCTTTAGTTAAGAGCGTCAGCTTGGTCAACAACGAGCTGGATACCAACGGCTTCGTGACGACTGATGCCATCAACTACGTGACAGACAAGCACGGCAGTGTGGTTGACGTTAATTCGGTGAAGCGGTCGGCCGACCGGATTTCTGAAAAGACGCCGGGCCGGTACGTGGTGACTTACCGCTACGGCAAGGCCAGCGGAAAGGTCGCGGTGACGGTCAGAAGCGATGTCAATGAAGGGATTTCCAAGACTGATGCCAAGCTGGGCAAGGGCGGCAATGTTGGCAAGACCTGGTTCCCGCATGAACTGGCTTTTAGAGGCAACTACAATGCCCAGGTTAGCTCGCACACTTACGTTGGGACTGACAAGCATGGCAAGAAGACGGCTAAATTGACCACTAAGTTTTATGAGCAAAATTCTTTTAGCCTGCTGGAAGGAAGCCAGGAGACCAATGTCCGGGGAAATGTTCAGGGTTTGGATGTGTATGGTCAGGATATGGTCACGACCAACTTTTATGGCGGGCTTGAATCATCCAAGGACGGAGCCCGGGGGCACATAGTCTGTTGGGTCAACTTCCCGTTATATCTATGAGCTGGCCAACTGGAACCATACCAAAAAGTTGCGGTCAAACGAGCTTTTGCATATTGACAAGAGGACATGCAGGTCAAGCGGATCTGGACTTTTGCCGTCAGCAACGGCAAGCGGGAAAACAACCGCCACTTCTTATAATGTTGCCCACAAGTGCTATTACATTGCTTTTAACGATTACCTGTTTAAGATTGATGCCAAGGGTAACTTGGTCAACTACTACCACTTCAATGCCAAGCGGGAAGTAGAGGGCCTGGCTTCTTACAAGTCAAAGATCTATATAGCCATGAACAAGCGGGCAGAAGTTTTTGACTCGAATATGGCGAAACAGCCTCAAGAGCAGGCTCTTAAAAAATAAATATTCTTACTGAAATGCACTAGGCGGATAACTGCCTGGTGCATTTTTTATCTAAAAATAATAAGTGAAAGCTTATTTTGCGCGGGATGATGATAAAGGAGTACATTATTATTAATATAATATGAAGAAAAGATGGAATTTTTTTAGAAAGATGGTAAATTAAGGAGGTATACTTAGTCGCGGTAAGAGCGGATTTATGGAGATAACAAACTGGAGGAGCGATGAAAAAATACAAATATATTTTTACTACAGCAGCATCTTATATACGGTGGGGACCTCGCTATGGAGCGGAACGATTTACCTGTTTATGCGGCATAACGGCTACAGCTATAGCTTGATCAATCTTTTCTTGGAGATTTTCTGGCTAGTCACCTTTTTTGCCGAAATACCATCCGGCTACATTGCTGACAAATTTGGTTATTTAAAAACGATCATGGCCAGCGGGATCATCAGAGCCTTAGGTTTAATAATTTTGGCACTCAGTCCCATGAATTTATTGTGGATGACAGTCAGCGGGGTCTTGACCGCGCTGGGGGATTCCCTGCAATCGGGCACCATGACTTCCTGGATTGCCAACAAGGCCGTTGAGCATGGCGAAAAAGACCAGCTTGGCGCGATTTTCTCTGGCTACAGTCTTATTGGCACGCCTTTGACCATGGCTGCCACCTTCGTTGGGGCTAATATTTTAGGCAGTATCCGCCTGGACCTGCCCTTGCTGATCGGCGCGGCCTTTTTGCTCGCGACCATTTTGACCATCATCCCGCTCTTGAAATATGACAGCCAAAACTTGGCTGAGGCGGAAGAAGGGATGCCAAAGCTGAACTTGGTTGCCAATGTAAAATACACGGTCAAGCAAGAACAGAAAACTTTTGCCTGGATCTTGCTTCTGCTTCCCGTGGCAATTATTTCAGCCGGCCCGCTTGACCAGTGGCAGATGTACTTTCAAAGGGGCAAGACTGTTAATTCCGGGACGATTTCTGTCTTGATGAGTCTGTCCGGGATGCTGGCGATTTCCCTTTACAACCGCTATGTGTCCAAAAAGCCGCTGTCTAATAAAGGACAGACCCGCTTGATTGTTGTCAGCACGGTAATGATGGCTGCTACTTTGCTCGGCGTGGTTGGCTTGAAAAACTGGTATTATGGGTCTCTCGCCTTGTTCATGTTCCATACCATGTTTGGCAGCTTGGAAAACATGCTGGGCGGGATTGTTTTGCAAACGACGATTCAAACAGAGAACCGCCGGGCGACGATTATGTCTGTTGCCAATGCCTTGGACGCTGGCGCCGAAGTCGTGATTTTGGCAATTAACGGCTTTTTGTCTGACCGCTATGGCATCGGCTTTGCCTGGGTAAGTCTGGCTGTTTTGGGCTTAGTTATCTTTTTGCTGGCAATTTTTGGCATGCAGAGTAAAAAATTGGAAGTTGAGGAGATTTAAATGGATATTACAGGATTTTTCAAGGATGGCCGCCTGCAGGTCATTCCCCGCAAGCAAAAGGCGAAAGATGCCTTGTTTGACGCGCTGATTGACCGCTTTGAATTTGGCCGGGATTATACTGAAAAGGAAGTCAATGAGATATTGGCAGCAGTCTATGACGACTACGCTATTTTGCGCCGCTACTTGGTTGACACGGGCCGCTTGGAACGGGACCCTTATGGTCATCATTACTGGCGGGCAGAAAAGGAAGATTGATTTTATGGCATTTAAGACCACCACGTGGTGGTCTTTTTTTACTGTTTTTAAACTAAAAGCGAATGTTAATAAGAAACTCTTGGCAAATAGTTCATCTTTCTCTTTAAAAAAGTCCCGTTTTCTGTTATCCTAAGGGAAAGCAGACAGGAGGAATAATCGTGACTAGTAGAATCAGTGTTGTAATGGGCTCTAAGTCAGACTGGGGCTATATGCAGGAAGCTTGCAAGCTGCTCGACAAGTTCGGGGTCGACTACGACAAGCAGGTTATTTCAGCGCACAGAATGCCGGAGGAAATGTTCGCCTTTGCCCAAAAGGCAGCGGAAAATGGCACTAAGGTGATCATCGCTGGTGCTGGCGGGGCTGCCCACCTGCCAGGCATGATTGCCGCCAACACTCCCTTGCCAGTAATTGGCTGCCCGGCCAAGACCAGCGCTTTGGGCGGGATGGACTCCCTTCTTTCCATCGTGCAAATGCCAGCAGGCATCCCTGTAGCGACGACCGCCATCGGCCCGGCCGGCGCCAAGAACGCGGCTCTTTTAGCCATGCAGATCTTAGGCATCGAAGATAAAGAACTCCAGCAAAAGATCGTGGACTACCGCAAGGAAATGCACGACCAAGCCAAAGAAAGCAGTGCAGACCTTGTCTATTAAAATCAAGCCCGGCCAAACGATCGGCATCATTGGCGGTGGGCAATTAGGGCAAATGCTGGCTTTTGATGCCAAGACCAGCGGGATGAAGGTCATCATCCTGGACCCAACTCCGGCTTGCCCGGCTGGCCAGGCCGCAGATGATCAGATCGTCGCTGAATACAGTGATATCGACGCCATCCATGAACTGGCCTCTAGAAGCGATGTCTTGACCTACGAATTTGAAAACGTGGACCTGGATGCCCTGGAGAGCGTCAAGGACCAGGTCTTTATTCCGCAAGGGACCAAGCTTCTATGCACGACCAACAACCGGATCCGGGAAAAGACTTTTATCAAAAGTGCCGGCTGTGAAGTGGCCAAGTTCAGAGCGGTCAAGAACCGGGCTGACCTGGAAGAAGCCGTCAGTGACTTGGGCCTGCCAGTCGTTTTGAAGACCTGTGAAGGCGGCTATGACGGCAAGGGCCAGGTTGTTTTAAAAGCAGCTGCCGACTTGGACAAGACTGCTGATGTCTTAGCTTGCGGTGACTGCATTTTGGAAAAATTTGTCGACTTCCGTATGGAAGCCTCCGTCATGGTTGGCCGCAACTCTGATGGCCAAGTCACGGTCTTCCCGGTCAGCGAAAACATCAACCAGGGCGAAATCCTGCATGAAAGTATCGTCCCGGCCCGGATTTCCCCGGACTTGGCCCAAAAGGCCCAGGAGGCTGCCGTTAAGATCGCTGAAGCCATTGACCTAAAGGGGATCTTAGGCGTAGAAATGTTCGTTACTAAAGATGACAAAATTGTCATCAATGAACTGGCCCCTCGGCCCCACAATTCCGGCCACTACTCAATTGAAGCCTGCAACTTCTCCCAGTTTTCCGTCCACAACCGGGCAATTTGCAACTGGCCTTTGCCAAAGATCAAGCTGCTCAGCCCGGTCGTCATGGTCAATGTTTTAGGCCAGCACGTGGCCGGCACGGAAAATCTGATCGCCGAAAAGCCGCAGTGGTCCTTCCATGACTATGGCAAGGGCGAGGTCCGCAGAGACCGGAAGATGGGGCATGTGACGATCCTGACTGATGATGTCGACAAGACTTTGGCCGAGATTGCCGCAACCAAAGTTTGGGATGTATAATTAAAAAGCAGATTATTGTTGATTTTTTAAAGGTGGAAAATAAATGATTGAACGCTATACCCGACCAGAAATGGGTGCCATTTGGACTGATGAAAAGAAGTATGAATGCTGGCTGGCAGTAGAAATCGCTGCTGATGAAGCCTGGTCCAAGCTTGGCTACATTCCGGCAGAAGACGTGGAAAAGATTAAGCAAAACGCCAAGTTCAGCGTTGACCGCATCAACGAAATTGAAGCCGTGACTCACCACGACGTTATTGCCTTCACCCGGACCATTTCTGAATCATTGGGGCCGGAAAAGAAGTGGGTGCACTACGGCTTGACCAGTACTGACGTGGTTGACACTGCCCAGGGCTACCAATTGAAGCAGGCTAACGACATCCTTCGCAAGGACATCCAGGACTTTATCGACGTCCTGGCCAAGCGGGCCCTTGAATTCAAGGATACGGTCTGCATGGGCCGCACCCACGGCATTCACGCTGAACCAACTACTTTCGGCTTGAAGTTCGCCCGCTGGTACTCAGAAATGAAGCGGAACCAGGAACGCTTTGAACACGCTGCCCGCGGAGTGGAAGCCGGCAAGATTTCCGGTGCCGTCGGGACTTTCGCTGAAGTTGACCCGGAAGTTGAAGCATATGTCTGCAAGAAGCTGGGTCTGCACGCCCAGGAAATTTCAACCCAGGTCCTGCCACGTGACCTGCACGCTGAATACATTGCTGCCATCGCCCTGGTTGCAACTTCTTTGGAAAACATCGCTACGGAAATCCGTTCTTTGCAAAGAACGGAAATCCACGAAGTTGAAGAACACTTCGCCAAGGGGCAAAAGGGTTCTTCCGCTATGCCGCACAAGCGCAACCCGATCGGTTCAGAAAACATCTGCGGGATGGCCAGAGTTCTCCGCGGCAATGTCGTAACTGCCTACGAAGATGTAACCCTGTGGCACGAAAGAGACATCTCCCACTCAGGTGCTGAACGGGTAATTCTGCCAGACAGCACCATCGGTCTTGACTACATGCTCAACCGGATGGGCAAGATCCTGGCCAACCTGGATGTCTTCCCGGAAACCATGAAGAAGAACATGGACAAGACTTTGGGCTTGATCTACTCCGGCCGCGTTCTGCTCAAGCTGGTTGAAAGCGGCATGAGCCGGGAAGCTGCCTACGACTTGATCCAGCCATACACGGCCAAGTGCTGGGCTGAACAAGTTCCATTCCGGCCTCTCCTTGAAGCAGACCCAACCATTCAAAAGCAACTGACTAAGGCTGATCTTGACGATGCCTTCGACTACCACTGGCACCTGCGCCACGTTGACGACATCTACAAGCGCCTAGGTTTGGAATAAGTGTAAAAGGGCAATTATTTTCAATGCGATTGCCAATATATAAAAGAATAGAGAAATCTAGATAATTAAAAGCGACTCATAAAATGAGCCGCTTTTTTGTTCGGATTTTATCCCTTGATTTTTGCTTGTTAAAGTTTTTGTTCAAAAAGAATGAGGGCATATCCGATTGTAAGCGGAACGATATCTAAAAAATGTTCGCTAACCTCTTGACCAAACTTTTTTAAGTTGTTATCCTTAGTTCAAGAAAGAAATTACGAACAGTAATTCCTGTTTATATTATTATAGTTCGTGTTAATCGGAGGGTAAAAAATGGCAGAATTGCTTTATCAGGGTAAGACTAAGGAAATGTGGACCACTGACGATCCAGAAGTGCTCCGCGCTGTTTACAAGGACGATGCTACCGCTTTGGGCGGCTTGAAGCACGATGTCTTCCAAAACAAGGGTGAACTTGACGCGGAAATTTCCAGCCTGGTTTTCGAATATTTGATGAAGCATGGGGTGAAGACGCACTTTATCAAGCGCTTGTCTAAAAACGAACAATTGGTCAAGAAGGTCAAGATGATCGACCTGGAAGTCGTTACCCGGAACATCGCGGCTGGATCATTCTGCAAGCGTTATGGCTTGAAAGAAGAAGGCAAGAAGCTGGACACTCCAGTTGAAGAACTATTCATGAAGAGCGACGCCCTGCACGACCCGCTGATGAATGAATCAGACGCCATTGCCTTCCACTTGCTGACTCATGAAGAACATGAACAGATCTGGGAAATCTCCCGCCAGGTCAACCAGCTTTTGACCAAGCTCTTTGCCGATGCTGGCATGCTGCTGGTTGACTTCAAGGTTGAATTCGGGACCCTGCCAAACGGTGAAGTCGTCCTGGCTGACGAATTCTCACCAGACAACTGCCGCCTGTGGGACATGGAAACCAAGGACCATATGGACAAGGACGTTTACCGCCGGCAAATCGGCAACCTGATCGATGTTTACGAAAGAGTTTTGGCCCGTTTGAAGGATGCTTTGGCCAAGAAGGATTAAGCAAATGACTACTGTACGGATTTACGTTACTTACAAGCAATCAGTTTTCGACCCACAAGGTGAAGCCATCACCAACTCAATTCACTCTTTGGGCCACGATGAAGTCAAGGGCGTCAAGGTCGGCAAGTTCTTCGATGTAACTATTGAAGAAGGAGACAAGCCTGTAGCCGAAACTGTCAAGGAAATTTCTGAAGGGCTGCTGGTCAACTTCAACATGGAAACCTACAGCTACAAGATCTTGGAGGAAAAATAATGAAGTTTGCGGTAATCCAATTCCCGGGCTCCAACTGCGACATCGACCTCTACGAAGCCCTGCACACGGTTTGTGGAGCTGACGTGGCCTACGTTCCTTCCAAGGAAAGCAGCCTGGGCGGCTTTGACGCTGTCATGCTGCCAGGTGGCTTCTCATACGGGGACTACTTGAGAGCCGGCGCTATTGCCCGCTTTACCAATATCATGCCCGCTATTGTCGAAATGGCCAAGGCCGGCAAGCCGGTCTTCGGGACCTGCAACGGTTTCCAGATCTTGACCGAAGCTGGCCTTTTGCCAGGCGCTTTGAAGAGAAATGACTCTTTGAAGTTTGTCTGCAAGACGGTTGAACTGGAAGTAGCCAACAACGACACCATCTTTACTTCTGAATACCAAAAGGGCGAGAAGATCAACCTGCCGATCGCGCACGCTGACGGCTCCTTCTACGCCGACCCGGAAACCTTGCAGAAGATCGAAGACAATGGCCAGGTCGTTTTCCGCTACTCAAAGGAAAACCCGAACGGCTCTTTGAACAATGTTGCCGGGATCACCAACGAAAGAGGCAATGTCTTAGGGATGATGCCTCACCCGGAACGGGCAGTCGAAGCCCTCTTGGGCGACACCGACGGCTTGCATCTGTTTAAGTCAATTTTGGACCACGCGGAGGTAAAAGCGTAATGATGCAGGAAATGACTCCAGAAGAAATCAAAGAAAAGAAGCCTTATCTCGATTGGAGCTTGTCTGAAGAAGAATACGACTACATCTGTGACAAGCTTTTGCACCGCTTGCCAAACTACACTGAAACCGGCCTTTTCTCAGCCATGTGGAGCGAACACTGCTCATACAAGAAGTCTAAGCCGGTTCTCCGTCTCTTCCCAACCAAGGGTCCCCGCATTTTGCAAGGGCCTGGTGAAGGGGCAGGGGTTGTTGACATCGGTGACGGCCAAGCTGTCGTTTTCAAGGCTGAAAGCCACAACCACCCAACTGCTGTTGAACCTTACCAAGGGGCAGCTACTGGTGTCGGCGGGATCCTGCGTGACGTCTTCAGCATGGGGGCCCGGCCAGTTGCTACTTTGGACTCTCTGCACTTTGGTGAATTAGATGACGCCCACACCCGCTGGCTTTTAAACGAAACTGTCGCCGGAATCGGCGGCTACGGCAACTGCATGGGGATACCAACTATTGGCGGCGAACTCACTTTTGACGACATCTACAAGGGCAACCCAGTCATGAACGCCATGAGCGTCGGCCTTTTGGACATTAAGGACATGCAAAAGGGCCTGGCTCAAGGTGAAGGCAATGCCGTAATGTACGTCGGGGCCAAGACTGGCCGTGACGGGATCCACGGGGCAACCTTTGCTTCTCACGCCTTTGACTCAGAACACGAAAGCCAACGCTCAGCTGTCCAAGTTGGTGACCCCTTCATGGAAAAGCTGCTGCTTGAAGCCTGCCTGGAATTGACCCAAAAGCACGCTGACTGGCTGGTCGGCATCCAGGACATGGGGGCAGCCGGGATCGTTTCCTCAAGTTCAGAAATGGCTTCAGAAGGCAAGTCCGGCATGGAACTGAACCTGGATCTGGTACCGCAAAGAGAAAGCGGGATGTCAGCCTACGAAATCATGCTGAGTGAATCCCAGGAAAGAATGCTGCTTTGCGTTAAGAAGGGCCACGAAGAAGACGTCAAGAAGATTTTCGACTTCTACGACCTTGACGCCGTTGTTATCGGCCGGATTACCAGCGGTCACAACTACGTTTTGCGCCACCACGGCGAAGTTGTTTGCGACATCCCGGTAACCAGCCTGACTGAAGACGTCTTGGAAGAGCCAAGCGAAGAAAAGCAGCCGCAGCACATGATCGATGACGCGGCTAAGCCGGCCTGGGAACCTGAGATTACTGATTTGACAAAGACCTACAAGCAGATGCTGGCCCAGCCAACCATCGCTTCTAAGGAAATGTTCACCCAGACCTACGACTCCATGGTCAGAACCAGCACGGTCGTCGGGCCTGGTGAAGACAGCGGCGTTTTGCGGGTCCGCGGCACCCACAAGGGGATTGCCATGACCACTGACGGCAACGGCCGTTTCATCTACCTGGACCCGGAAATCGGGGGCAAGCGGGCCGTTGTTGAAGCAGCTGGCAACATCATCGCCAGCGGGGCAGAACCTCTGGCCATCACTGACTGCTTGAACTTCGGTAACCCGAACGAACCAGAAGTCTTCTGGGAACTCCACCACTCAGTCATGGGGATTGCCAAGGCCTGTGAAGTCTTAGAAACTCCAGTTGTTTCCGGTAACGTTTCCCTTTACAACGAAACTGACGACAAGTCCATCTACCCAACCCCAATGGTCGGCATGGTTGGTCTGGTCAAGAACCTGGACCACCTGGTCAGAGACAGCTTCCAAGAAGAAGGCGACGATCTTTACTTGGTCGGCCAAACCGGGGCAGACTACGCCGGCTCAGAACTGCAAAAGATGCTGACCGGGGAAATCTTCGGGTCCTTGAACGATTTGGACTTAGACCACATTAAGGACTACCAGAAGCGCCTCTTGGCCCAAATGGAAGCCGGCCACGTGGCCAGCGCCCACGACTTAAGCGAAGGCGGCCTGGCTGTCAGTCTGGCTGAAAGCAGCTTTGGCCACGGGATCGGGGCAGAAGTTGCCTGCGACTTGACCAGTGCCGAACTCTTCAGCGAAACTCCAGGCCGCTTCCTGGTCAGCGTGCCAAGCGAATACTCAGCTGAATTTGCTGCAGCTTTGGCAGCTAATGCGGTTAAGATCGGCCAAACTGCTGGCGATAGCCTGAAGCTGACCTTGAAGGACCAAGCAGCCGACTTGCCGGTAGCGGAATTGAAGCAAATTTGGGAGGAAGCCCTGCCATGCCTTATGAAATCAAAGGATTAAATGAAGAGTGCGGCGTTTTCGGGATCTACAATGTTCCTGACGCGGCCAACGTGACCTACTTTGGTCTCCATGCCCTCCAGCACCGGGGCCAGCAGGGGGCCGGGATCGTGGCTAGCGATGGCCAGAAGCTCCGCCAGTTCCGTGACCGGGGGCTCTTGTCAGAAGTCTTCTCCAACCCGGCTGACCTGGACTTTTTAAAAGGGAACATGGCTATCGGCCACGTCCGCTACGGTACTGCCGGTTCAGACTCCCTGGCCAATGTCCAGCCCTTCCTCTTCCACTTCCAGGACGGTGAAATCGCCCTTTGCCACAACGGGAACTTGACCAATGCCAAGACGCTGAAAAAGCGCCTGGAAGATTCCGGGTCAGTCTTTCAGTCAAGCTCTGACACGGAAGTCTTGATCCACTTGATCCGCCGCAAGGTCCGTATGCCTTTTATCGAAGCCTTGAAGGCCAGCTTGAACGAAGTCAAAGGGGGCTTTACCTTCCTCTTGATGACCAATGACACCCTCTATGCCGCCCTTGACCCTAACGGCTTCCGGCCCCTGGTTTTAGGGCAAATGGACAACGGCAGCTATGTCGTAGCCAGCGAATCCTGCGCCCTTGACGCGGTACACGCCAAGCTGGTCCGGGATGTGCAGCCAGGTGAACTCATCATCATCAACAAAGACGGGATCAAGATTGACTACTACACGACTGAAACACAGCTGGCCGTCTGCTCAATGGAATACATCTACTTTGCCCGGCCAGACTCCATTATCCACGGGGTTAACATCCACACCGCCAGAAAGCGGATGGGGATACTGCTGGCTAAGGAACAGCCAGCTCCAGAAGAAGCGGACATGGTTATCGGGGTGCCAAACTCTTCACTGTCAGCCGCGACTGGTTATGCTGAAGCAGCCGGCCTGCCTTATGAAATGGGCTTGATCAAGAACCAATATATTGCCCGGACCTTCATCCAGCCGACCCAGGCTCTGCGTGAGCAGGGGGTTAAAATGAAGCTTGCTCCTGTCCGCGGGGTGGTCAGCGGCAAAAATATCGTGGTCGTTGACGATTCAATCGTCCGCGGGACGACTTCCCGGCAGATCGTGCAGATGCTGAAAGAAGCCGGGGCCAAGTCCGTCCACATGCGGATTGCTTCTCCGCCTTTCAAATACCCGCACTTCTACGGGATTGATATTTCTGAAAGAAAAGACTTGATGGCGGCCAAGTACAGCGTCAGCGACATGTGCAAGCTGATCGGGGCCGACAGCCTGGGCTTTTTGAGCATTCCAAGCCTGATCAAGGCAGTCGACATGCCAGATGCCGGTGACGCGCCAAACGGGGGCCTTACGGTTGCTTACTTTGACGGCAAGTACCCGACTCCTTTGTACGACTACGAAGAACAAATCAAGGAACCGCTGAATGTGGAACCGGTTGAGGAAATTTTAAAGAAGCAAAACAGAGGTGAATGATCGTGAATCGCTATAAGGATGCGGGCGTTGACGTTAATGCCGGCTATGAACTGGTGCGCCGGATCAAGGGGGCGGTAGCCTCAACCAAGCGGCCAGGCTACGTGGGCAATATTGGCGGCTTTGGCGGCCTGTTTGACCTTGATTCCCTGGGCTATGACCACCCGGTCCTGGTTTCCGGGACTGACGGGGTCGGCACCAAGCTGATGATCGCCCAAAAGATGGACAAGAATGACACCGTTGGGATCGATGTAGTGGCCATGTGCGTTAACGACGTCCTGGCTCAAGGGGCTGAACCGCTCTTTTTCCTGGACTACATTGCCTGTGGGCACAACGATCCAGCCCTCCTGGCTTCAGTTGTCCAAGGCGTGGCTGAGGGCTGCAAGCAGGCCGGGGCCAGCTTGATCGGCGGGGAAACCGCGGAAATGCCTGACATGTACGCCCCAGACGAATACGACCTGGCCGGCTTTACAGTTGGGGTAGCGGAAAAAGACCGCCTTTTGTCAGTTGACACTCCGCAAGCTGGTGACGTTCTCTTGGGCCTGGCTTCAAGTGGGGTCCACTCCAATGGCTTTTCATTGGTCCGCAAGATTCTCTTTAAGGACCATGATGTCAAGCTGACTGACAAGCCAGCTGAACTGAAGGGCAAGAGCGTGGGTGAAAGCCTGCTGGCTGCAACCAGAATCTACATCAAGTCTGTCCTGCCTTTGATCAAGCAAGGGCTGGTTCACGGCGTGGCCCACATTACCGGGGGCGGCCTCATTGAAAACGTGCCGCGGATGTTCAATGACGGCCTGCGGGCAGAAATTGCCGCTGGCAGCTGGGAAGTCCTGGACATCTTCAACTACCTCAAGCAAGTCGGCAATTTGTCAGATGATGACTGCTGGCAGACCTTCAACATGGGTTTGGGGATGATCCTGGCAGTACCGGCTGACAAGAAAGAAGAAGCCAAGCAGCTGCTTTTGGCAAGTGGCGAAAAGGTCTTTGAAGTTGGCCACTTGAGTGAGAGAACTGACGGCGAGAAGATCATTATTAAATAGGTAGAATAATGAAAGTAGCAATTTTTGCATCCGGCAACGGAACTAACTATGAAGTTCTGGCCGAACATTTTCAAAAGGGCGACCTGCCCGGCGACCTTGCCCTGCTCTTTTGTGACCACCCGGACGCTCCGGTGATCAAGCGGGCAGAAAAATTCCACACACCGGTAGTGACTTTTACGGTCAAGTCCTGCGGCGGCAAGCAAAAGTACGAAGAAAAGATCCTTCAAGTCTTAAAGGACTACCAAATCGACTTTATTGCCCTGGCTGGCTACATGCGGGTGATCGGGCCAACGATTTTGAGCAAATATGAAGGCAGAATCGTCAACCTTCACCCGGCTTATTTGCCGGCTTACCCAGGCCTGCACTCAATTGAACGGGCCTTTGCCGACCACCCGGCTGAAACCGGGGTAACGGTTCACTATATCGACTCTGGCCTGGACTCTGGTCCGGCCATTGCCCAAAAGCACGTGCCGATCTATGACGACGACACGGTTGATACTCTGGAAGCAAGAATTCACGAATGTGAACACCACCTGTATCCGGAAGCCTTGAGAAAAGCTTTGCTGAAATTTGAAGAGGAGAACAAATAAATGAAGCGTGCACTTGTAAGTGTTTCAGACAAGACCAACTTGGTTCCTTTCGTCAAGGGCCTGGTGGCCAATGATTACGAAATCGTGTCGACTGGCGGTACCAAGCGCGTTTTGGATGAAGCCGGCATCCCAACTATTTCAGTTGAAGATGTGACTGGCTTTCCGGAAATTCTTGACGGCCGGGTCAAGACCTTGAACCCCTACATCCATGGCGGCCTCCTGGCCCGGCGGGAATTGCCGGAACACGTGGCAACTTTGAAGGAACACAAGATTACGCCAATCGACTTGGTTTGCGTTAACCTCTACCCATTCAAGCAGACCATTGAAAATCCTGACGTGACCCTGGCTGAAGCTATCGAAAACATTGACATCGGTGGCCCAAGCATGGTGCGGTCAGCTTCCAAGAACTACCGCGATGTAACGATCGTGGTTGACCAGGCTGACTACGACCAGGTTTTGGCTGAAATTGAAAAAGACGGCTCTACCAGCCTGGAAACCAGGGCCCGCTTAGCGGCTAAGGCCTTCCGCTTGACTGCTTCATACGATGCCTTGATTTCCCAATACCTGGCTGAAAAGGCCGGCGAAACTGCTCCGGAAAAGCTGACTTTAACTTACGACTTAAAGGAAGCCATGCGCTACGGGGAAAACAGCCACCAAAAGGCCTGGCTCTACGGAGATGCCCTGCCAAAGGCCTTCTCAGTTTTGCAGGCTGAACAATTAAACGGCAAGCAGCTGTCTTACAACAATATCAAGGATGCTGACGAAGCCTTGAGATGCGTCCGCGAATTCAGCAAGCCAACTGTCGTGGCCATGAAGCACATGAACCCATGCGGGATCGGCCAAGGGAATACTTTAGAAGAAGCCTGGGACCGGGTTTACGCTGCTGACCCTGTATCAATTTTTGGCGGGGTAATTTCCTTGAACCGGAAGGTTGACCTGGCAACTGCTGAAAAGATGCACAAGATCTTCCTGGAAATCATCATCGCACCAGACTACGATGATGATGCTTTGGCAGCCTTGAAGACCAAGAAGAAGAACCTCCGGATCCTTAAGCTGGACTTCAGCAAGAAGGACGAAGCAACCAGCAAGGAAACTGTATCCGTCATGGGCGGTTTGCTGGTGCAAGACCAGGATGTTCTGGACGAAGACTTCGCTGACTGGGAATGCGTAACTGAAGCCAAGCCAACGCAAGAGCAGCTGGAAAGTCTCCTCTTTGCCTGGAAGGCAGTCAAGCACACCAAGTCCAACGCGATCGTTGTCGCTAACAATGAACGCACCCTGGGTGTTGGGGCCGGCCAGTCAAACCGGATCGACTCTGAAAAGATTGCCATCGACCACGCGGCAGAAGCCCTGGACGACCGGGCAGTCATCGCCAGCGATGCCTTCTTCCCGTTCAGCGACTGCGTTGAATATGCCGGTAAGCACGGCATCAAGGCCATCGTGCAGCCAGGCGGGTCTGTCCGTGACCAGGAATCCATCGACATGGCCAACAAGTACGGCATTGCCATGGTCTTCACTGGCGTCCGTCACTTTAGACACTAAAAGGGCTGATAAAAAATGAAAGACAAGCTGAAAATTTTGGTAGTCGGGTCTGGCGGCCGGGAATTCGCCGTCGCCCGCGCTTTGAAGAAGAGCCCGCACGTTGCAGAAGTTTTCTGCGCGCCGGGCAACTCCGGCATGGCCGCGATCGGCGTTAAAGCTACCGGTATTGCAGAAGACGACTTCAAGGCCTTGAAGGACTTTGCTATTAAGGAAGACATTGCCTGGACCTTTGTGGGTCCGGAAGATGCCTTGGTAGCCGGGATTGTTGACTACTTCCATGCTTTTGACTTGAAGATCTTCGGGCCTAATGCCAGAGCAGCCCAATTGGAAGGGTCAAAAGACTATGCTCTGCAGTTCATGGAAAAGTACCAGGTGCCGCACCCGCGTTATGAAACCTTCCAGAGTGCAGAAACTGCCATTAGTGCCTTGCTAGACTTTGGCTTGCCAGTCGTTTTGAAAGAAGACGGCCTGGCCGACGGGAAAGGCGTGATCATCGCTGAAGACCAGGAAACGGCGGAAAGTACTTTGACGGAAATGTTTGCCAAGGGGCAAAAGCAGGTAGTTCTTGAAGAATTCCTGACTGGCCCGGAATACTCCGTCTTTGCCGTTATGCAGGGGGGCAATTACCGCCTCCTGCCTCTGGCTCAGGACCACAAGCGGGCCTATGACGGCGACAAGGGGCCGAACACCGGCGGGATGGGCTCATACAGCCCGGTTCCGCAATTGAGCCAGGCTGAATACCAGGAAATCGTTGACCAGTTGGTTGAACCGACGGCCAAGGGTCTGCTGGCTGGCGGCTATGACTACCACGGCGTTTTGTACCTGGGCCTCATGATGACTAAGCAGGGGCCGAAAATGATCGAATACAATGTTCGCCTGGGTGACCCGGAAACGGAAGTTGTTTTGCCGCGCTTGAAAAGCGATTTTGCGGAACTGGTTGCTGCCTGCGTAAATGATGAGGAAATGCCAGCCGTTGAAGAAAAGGCTGAGGCAGTCCTCGGCGTCATTTTGGCCGCTGAAGGCTATCCGAAGAAGCCGCTTAAGGGGCAAAAACTGGGCCAATTGCCAGCTGAAGATGGCATTTTCGTTGACTGTGCCAACGTAACCGGCCCGGCTGCTGATTTGGCCGGCAGCGGCGGCCGGATCTTGATGGTCCGGGCTGAGGCAGCTGACTTAAAAGAAGCCCAAGAACACGTTTATGCCTACCTGGCCAAGCTGGATATCCCGCAGACATTCTACCGGCGTGATATCGGCTACCGGGCAACCGGCAAGCGCTTTTAAAGCTGGAAAATTAAGCAAAAATGATAAATGAGCTTGACATTAAGGAGGAAGTTAAATAAAATAAAAGCAACTTAAAATTAAAAGGAGCTGAGAATTATGAAATGTCAAATGTGTCAACAAATGAATAATGCCATGCTGTTCTCAGCTGCCGTCATTACTCTCTTGCAAATTATGTAGAGCTCTGAATGAGCTCTTCTTCGTCAGCATTTGTGAGTGAGCTCAATGATCCGGATTAAGAGTCTTCACTCACTGGATGAGTGAAGACTTTTTAATTTAGGTTTAAGCGTTAAAAACAGAAGTTGAAGTCTAATGTATTTAATTGAAATGGGGAAAACCGTCATGAATTTTAAGAAAGCTTTCGGCGTAGCCGCCGCAACTATGATGTCCGCCGCAGCCCTGACTGGCTGTGCAACCGCTAAGACCAGCTCAACTGCCGGCAACAAGTCCAGCGACAATACGATCAGAATCGGGGTTAACCTGGAACTTTCCGGTTCAGTTGCCAGCTACGGCCAGCAAGAAAAGAAGGGTGTCGTATTAGCAGCCCAGGAAATCAACAAGAAGGGCGTTAAGATCGGCGGCAAGACTTATAAGGTTAAGCTGTTTATCAGCGACAACAAGTCATCCACTTCAACCGCAGCTTCAGTAGCCGCTCAAATGGCCAACAGCGACAAGATCGTTGCCCAAGTCGGCCCGGCAGCCACGGCTTACGCGACTGCTTCAATCGCCAACCTAACCAAGGCCGGCGTGCCAATGGTTGGTCCATCAGCCACTGCCTCTGAATTTACCCAAACCAAGAGCGGGCAGACGCAAAAGTACGCTTTCCGTGCCTGCTTCATTGACCCATTCCAAGGTAAGAAGGCAGCTGACTTCGTGTACAACACTTTAAAGAAGAAGAGCGTGGCTATCCTGGCTGACAACTCCACTGACTACGGTACTGGTCTGACCAAGTCCTTCACCAAGGAATTCAAGAAGTTGGGCGGCAAGGTTGTAACTACTCAATACTTCCAATCAGGCGACAAGGACTTCAACTCAACCCTAACCACGATCAAGGGCAAGAAGCCAGATGCCCTCTACCTGCCAGGCTACTACACTGAAATCGGCCTGATCCTCAAGCAAGCCCGGGAAATGGGCTTAAACGTTCCAGTTGTTGGTGCTGACGGGATGGGTTCACCAAAACTGGCCCAAATCGCCGGTAAGAAGAACGCCACTAACGTTTACTACACCACCCACTTCTCAATCAAGTCCAAGGAACCTGAAGTTGTTAAGTTCCTGAAGACCTACAAGGCTAAGTACGGTGAAGAACCGGCAACCTTCAGCTCCCTGGCTTACGATTCAGTTTACATGATCGTCGACGCGGCCAAGAAGGAAGGCGAAGTATCTTCAAGCGCTATCCAAAAGGGTCTGGCAACTCTGAAGAACTTCAAGGGGGTAACTGGGAAGATCACTATGGACTCCAAGCACAACCCGCAAAAGTCAGTCGTTGTTGAACAAATGACTAACGGCAAGATCAACAAGGCTTACACGGTTAAGTAATTAATTTTTAGCCGGTAATGCCACAGGCAAGTCAAGGAGGTTTTAAACTTGCAAACATTTTTCCAGCAATTGATAAATGGGCTTTCCCTCGGCAGCATTTACGCTTTGCTGGCTTTGGGATACATGATCGTTTATGGGATCTCGAAGCTGCTTAACTTCGCCCACGGGGACGTCTACATGCTAGGTGCTTACTGGGGTTATTACACGATCAACTACCTGCACTTTGGCTTTATCACCGCCTTGATCACAGCCATGATTGTCTGTGGCCTGGCCGGCGTGATTATTGAAGCTGTTGCCTACCGGCCTTTAAGAAACGCCCCCCGGGTGGCAGCCTTGATCACCGCCATTGGAGTGTCCTTTTTCCTTGAAAACGGGATGTCCTACCTGGTCACTTCAGACACGCGGAACTTCCCGCAGGTTATCAAGCGGAAGACTTTTGATCTGGGCGGGGTGACGATTTCCAACATCCAGCTGATCATCCTGGTTACGACCTTGATCTTGACGCTGGGCTTGATGTACATCATCA
This sequence comes from Lactobacillus leichmannii, assembly GCF_024701915.1. Lineage (NCBI taxonomy): Bacteria > Bacillati > Bacillota > Bacilli > Lactobacillales > Lactobacillaceae > Lactobacillus > Lactobacillus leichmannii. The sequence goes on from NZ_QOCY01000042.1 coordinate 27,270, forward strand.
ATTACACCAAGACCGGGCGGGCCATGCGGTCAGTTTCAACTGACTACGATGCAGCCAGCTTGATGGGGATCAACATCAACCACACGGTTTCAATTACTTTCGCCCTGGGCAGTGCCCTGGCTGGAGCAGCCGGCGTTCTGATCGGCTTGTACTACAACTCAATCGACCCACTGATGGGGATGACGCCAGGGATCAAGGCTTTCGTTGCCGCCGTGCTCGGCGGGATCGGGTCCATCCCAGGCGCGGCTGTCGGCGGCTTCTTGATCGGTCTTCTGGAAACGGCTGTCCAGGCCATGGGCTTTTCAGCCTTCAGAGACGCGGCCGTCTACATCGTTTTGATTGTTATCCTGCTTGTCCTGCCGGGCGGTCTGTTTGGCAAGAAGCAAGTTGAAAAGGTTTAGGAGGAAGAAGTCAGATGAAGAAAAACTGGAAATACAATCTTTGCTGGCTGATCCTCATGGTGGCAGGCTTTTACCTGATCAACACCTTGATGCTGGCTGGCGTGATCAATACTTTCATTGAAAACATGCTGGTAACGATTGGGATCAACATCATTCTGGCGGTCGGGCTGAACCTGGTCATCGGCTTTTCAGGACAATTCTCTTTGGGTCACGCCGGCTTCATGGCCCTGGGGGCATACGCCACCGGGATCATGACCCAGACGATGAACACGGCAGGGGGCTTTTACCTGTCAATTCTGGTCGGGGTGGTCATTTCAATCGTTGTTGCCTTGCTGGTCGGCATTCCAACCCTGCGCCTGCATGGTGACTACTTCGCCATCGCGACGATGGGGGCAGCAGAAATTATCAGAATCGTGATCAACAACATGAAGATCACCAACGGGGCAGCTGGTCTGTTCAACATCCCTCAGTTTGCGACCTGGGACGTGGTTTACATCTTTGTCTGCTTGACCACGATCGTGACCGTCAACTTCATCCACAGCCGGGACGGCCGGGCAGTTATCTCCATCCGGGAAAACGAAATCGCGGCTGAAGCCATGGGGGTCAACACGACCAAGTGGAAGTTGTCAGCCTTTGTTTTAGGGGCGGCAACGGCAGCGATCGCCGGTTCCCTGTACGCTTCTTACTTGCAGACGATCGTGCCATCCACCTTCGGGATCATGGAATCAATCAACATTTTGATCTTTGTGGTTCTTGGCGGCTTGGGCAGCATTACCGGGACCTTCGTGGCCACCACCCTCTTGGGCGTTTTGGACGCGGCCCTGCAAAGCCTGGGCGTTTTGCGGATGGTCTTCTACGCGGTCGCTTTGATCATTATCATGATCTTCAAGCCAGGCGGTCTGTTTGGTAAATGGGAATTCTCTTTCAAGCGCCTTTTGACGAAAAAGCAAGACGGCGATATGAAAGAGGCCGGAAAAGAAAGCAAGTAGTGAGGAGGAACTGAAATGACAGATGCTTTAAACGCGGACCACATCACCAAAGTCTTTGGCGGTTTGACCGCGGTCGACGATGTTTCTCTGCACGTGGGCGAAAAAGAACTGGTTGCCCTGATCGGGCCGAACGGGGCCGGGAAGACCACCTTCTTCAACTGCCTGACCGGGGTGGGACCAGCCACGACCGGGACGGTCAAGATTGGCGGCCAGGAAGTCAAGAAGAACACCAAGGCCTACAAGGTGGCCCAGATGGGGATTTCCAGAACTTTCCAGAACATCCGCCTCTTCAGCCAGTTGTCCGTTTTGGAAAATGTCTTGATCGCCTTGACCAACCATTACAAGGAAAACTTCCTGACGGCGGTTCTCCGCCTTCCTGCTTACTATAAGACGGAAGAAGCCATGGAAGAGCGGGCCAAGGAACTTTTGAAGGACTTTGACCTGGAAGATGTCATGTACTTCCCGGCCGGCAGTCTCCCATACGGGACTCAGCGGCGGGTGGAAATCGTCCGGGCCCTGGCTACGGAGCCCAAGATCATCTGCCTGGATGAACCAGCCGCGGGGATGAACCCGGAAGAAACGGCTGACTTGACCAGATTGATCAAGCGCCTGCAGACCGAATATGGGATTGCCGTACTTTTGATTGAACACGACATGTCCCTGGTCATGAACCTGGCGGAAAGAATCTATGTGTTAGCGGAAGGCAAGCTGCTGGCTAAGGGGACGCCAAGTGAAATCCAAAATGACGAAGCCGTTATCAACGCTTACCTCGGAGGTGGAGCAGATGTCTAAAGAAATTTTGGAAGTCGACCAGCTCTCAGTCAATTACGGGGCAATCAAGGCTGTCCGCGATGTCAGCTTTGACATTAAGGAGGGCGAAATCGTCACCTTGATCGGGGCCAACGGAGCCGGCAAGTCGACCATTTTGAAGACTATCTCCGGTCTTTTGAAGCCGGCTAATGGCGAAATCGTCTTTCTGGGCCAGTCCCTGGCTAAGTTGACCGCGCCTAAGATCGTGGCTGCCGGGGTTTCCCAGGTACCAGAAGGCCGGCGGATTTTTGCCGGGATGACGGTTAAGGAAAACTTGCAGCTGGGTGCTTACCTCCGAAAGGACAAGGACGGGGTGGAAAAGGACATGGAAGCCATGTTTAAACGCTTCCCGATCTTGAAGGAACGGCAAAAGCAAGACGCCGCAACTCTTTCCGGCGGGGAACAGCAGATGCTGGCCATGGCCCGGGCCTTGATGGCGCGGCCGAAGCTGCTCTTGCTGGATGAACCATCCATGGGTTTGGCGCCAATCTACATCCAGGAAATTTTTGACATTATTAAAAGCATCAACAAGGAAGGCATGACTGTCCTCTTGATTGAACAAAACGCCCGACAGGCCCTCAGCATTGCCAACCGGGGCTACGTTTTGGCCTCAGGCGAAGTTAAGATGACCGGCACCGGGCAGGACCTGCTCAACGACCCGGCCGTGCAAAAGGCCTACCTTGGTGGTTAAAAAGAATAACCTTCGAAAGCGGGAAACTGCTTTCGAAGGTTATTTTTTCTTCAGTTCTTATCTGCTAGGAAAAGGCTGATCCTTGGGGTATAATTAGTTTTAGATTAAGAAAACAGTTAATAATGGAATAAGATTTAATACAAATAGGAGGAAAAAGATGGCGGGATTCAACACCCGGCTGGTCCACCAGCCCCGGCAAAATGACAATCAAACAGGGGCCGTTGCCGTGCCGGTTTACAAGGCGACCACTTTTGCCTACCCAAAAATCGGGGCGCAAGTAAAGTACGACTACTCCCGGTCGGGCAACCCGACCAGAAATGCCGTTGAAGAACAGCTGGCCTGCTTGGAGGGGGGAGACCGGGCCTTTGTTTTTGCCAGCGGAATGGCGGCGATTCACGCGGCTTTGGCAATTTTTGCAGCTGGGGACCATATCGTCATCGGTGACCAAATTTATGGGGGCACCTTCCGGATCGTCTACCAGTACTTCAAAGACCGGGGCTTGGAATTTACGGCAGTTGACACCCGGGATTTGGCGGCAGTGGAAAAAGCCATCCAGCCGAATACCAAGGCAATCTACTTTGAGCCGGTGACTAATCCACTTTTGCAGGTGACGCCAGTTTCCGGGATTGCCCAATTAGCCCATGAGCACGGCATCTTGGCTATTACCGACATCAGCCCCTATCTTTTGCGCCCGCTTGAATACGGGGCAGACCTGGTCGTTCATAGCGCCACCAAGTACCTGGCCGGCCACTCTGATGTTAGTGCCGGGGCCGTTATTGCCAAGGGAGAGGAGCTGGCTGACCGGGTCTACTTTGTGCAAAATGCCATTGGGGGGATTTTGTCGCCGGAAGATTCCAATGAACTTGCCCGGGGGATCAAGACCTTGTCGCTGCGCTTAGACCGGCAGATGGAAAATGTTCAAGCGATTATTGGATTTTTGAAAAAGCAGGCCGGAATCGCCGAGATTTACTATCCAGGTGATCCGGACCTAGCCGGCTATGATGACCTGCGCAAAGAGGCCAAGGGGGCGGGCGGGGTCTTCTCCTGTGAACTGGACAACGATATTTATGACCCGGTAGTTTTTGTCAACAGTCTAAATCTGTTCAGCCTGGCAGTAAGCTTAGGGGCGGTTGAAAGCCTGGTCGAACTGCCAAGCAAGATGAGCCATGCCGAACTGTCAGAAGATGAGCAGCTGGCCGCCGGCATCAAGCCGGGCCTTATCCGCTTTGCCGTGGGCATTGAAGACGCGGCGGACTTGATCGCTGACATTGACCAGGCCCTGGCCGAAGCTAAAAGATAATGGATTTAAGGAAATGGAGGAAAAAGATGGCAGAAAAAGATACCCGGTCTTTTGAGACCATCGTGGCGGAAGCCGGCAGCATAAAGGACGGAGCCAATCCGGTTGCCCAGCCCTTGTACTTGTCGGCCTGTTACCGGCACCCGGACTTGGACCAGGCGGTCAACTTTGACCGCTTGCAGGGCTTTACCTATTCCCGGGTGGAAACCCCTAACCGGAAAACCGTGGAAGAGACCCTGGCCAAACTGGAAGGAGGCTGCCAAGGTTTCGCTGTAGCCAGCGGGATGGCTGCTGTCCAGCTGGTCTTAAGTGTTTTGAAGACCGGGGATGAAGTGGTCAGCTTAGACGACCTTTATGGGGGCGACTTCCGCTACTTCCGTCACCTGGAAGACCACTTCCAGATCAAGTTCAAGCTCTGGAACGGGGAAACTTTGGAAAATTTGCTGGGGCTTTTGACGCCAAAGACCAAGCTTGTTTGGCTGGAAACCCCGTCCAACCCGATGATGAAGAGCGTAGACATCCAGGTCGTGGCTGATGCTGTTCATGACTATAATCCTGATATCCTGGTGGCCGTTGACAATACTTTTTACACGCCATATTACCAAAAGCCGCTGACCCAAGGGGCAGACGTGGTCATTCACTCGGCCACCAAGTACCTGGGCGGGCACAACGACATTTTAGGCGGGATCGTGGTGGTCAAGGATCCGGTTTTGGCCGACTTTTACTTCCAGTACACCATTACGGTTGGCGACACTATGTCCGCCTTTGACAGCTGGCTTTTGACCAGAAGCTTGAAGACTCTTCCTTTAAGAATGCAGCAGCACACGGCCAGCGCGAAAAAGATCGTTTCTTTCCTGGAGCAGGCGCCGCACGTGGAAAAAGTCCTCTACCCGGGCAAGGCGGGGATGATCTCCTTCTATTTGGACAGCGACGAAGAAGTCGACCGGGTTCTCAAGAGCATCAAGCTGATTACTTTCGCGGAAAGCTTGGGCGGGGCAGAAAGCCTCTTGACCATTCCTTACTACCAGACCCATGACGATGTTGCAGAAGACCAGCGTCTCAGGCTGGGAATTACGCCGCGGCTTTTGCGGCTCTCAGTGGGCCTGGAAAACGCGGACGACTTGATTGCCGACCTGGCCCAGGCCTTGGGGGAATAAAAGCAAAAAAACAAGTTCCAGAAGCCGGAACTTGTTTTTGCTTATTTCCAGGTCTGCTCGTAGACCTCTTCTTTAAAGCCGCAGGTTAAGTGCTGGTCATCAACGACCAGGGGGCGTTTGATCAGCTTGCCGTCTTTAGACAAGAGATCAGCGGCTTCCTCTATAGTCATATTTGGCAACTTGTCTTTCAGGCCCATTTGCCGGTAGTGCTGGCCGCTGGTGTTGAAAAAGTATCGCAGGCCGCGGTCCTGGTACTTGGTCAGCCAGGACAAGAGCAGGTCTTTTTCCGGCGGAGTCTCCACCAGGTCCTGGAAGTCATAGCTGATGCCCTTGTCGTCAAACCACTTCTGGGCCTTCCGGGAAGTGGAGCAGCGCTTGTATCCATAGAATTTTGGCATGTTTTTCCCTCGATTTCTTCCTTACTAAATTATCTCTTTTGAGTTTAACGCAAAAAATCTGGCAAAAACAGGAATTTGCCTGGCAAAAAAACTTGAGCAAGGCGGGCAAAGCGTGCTATACTAACAGAGTTGCAATTTGAGTGATACCTCGATTCTGCAACCGCGCAGATAAGGTTGACAAGCCTGCTTTGGGCAGCACCTTTGATGGCGAGTCTAAGTAATTTTATACGGAGGTGTACTAATGTACGCAGTTATTAAGACCGGTGGCAAGCAATACAAGGTTGCCGAAGGCGAAAGTATCTTCGTTGAAAAGCTTGACGTACAAGCTGGCGAAGAAGTTGTTTTTGACCAAGTTATCCTGGTAGCTAATGGTGACGACGTTAAGGTTGGTACTCCATTAGTTGAAGGTGCTAAGGTAGTTGCTAGTGTTGACAAGCAAGGCAAGGAAAAGAAGGTTGTAACTTTCAAGTACAAGCCAAAGAAGCACTCACATTCTAAGTACGGTCACCGTCAACCTTACACCAAGGTTACTGTTAAGAGCATCGAAGCTTAGTAAGAGGTGAACACTATGATGATGAACATTCTTTCAAACGCAAAGTTACTCGCCCACCACAAGGGTGGTGGTTCAACTACCAACGGTCGTAACTCAGCTGGTCGTCGTTTGGGCGCAAAGCGTGCCGACGGTCAAGAAGTACACGCCGGCTCAATCATCTACCGTCAACGTGGTACTAAGATCCACCCAGGCAAGAACGTTGGCCGCGGTGGCGACGACACTTTGTTCGCACTGACTAACGGTGTTGTTAAGTTCGAACGTCTTGGCAAGTACAAGAAGCAAGTTTCTGTTTTGCCAGTAGAAGACGCTGAATAATCAAGCCGGCAAAGGAGCAGACAGTCCAGCTGCCTGCTTTTTTCTTGCCCTTTTTCCAGGGAAAGCATGTTTAAGTCCTTGATCTTTTGTATAATAAAAGCATCATGAATAAAAGCTTAAAAACTGCAGAAAAGGATGGTGCTTATGAGCAAGAACAATGAATTGTTAAGTCTGTTGACCAGACGGATCAAGGAAACTGCCGACTTGATCAAGGACAAGGACGCGGATGCCCTCTTGGTTTTCAACCGGGCAAACTACCGCTACCTGACCAATTTTACCGGTGAAGAAGCCCAGCTGATCATTGCCAAAAACGGCGACCGGGTGCTTCTGTCAGACTCCCGCTTTGCCCCGCAAATCGAAGCCCAGGCAGTGGGTGAACTGAAGGTAGTCATGAAGCATGGCCACGAAGCGGCCGAAATCGCGGCAGAAGTCAAGAAGCTGGGGGTCAAGAAACTCTTAGTCGAAGCAGAATTTGTTTCTGCTTATGAATATGACGCGATCAAATCCCAGCTGCCAGATGTTGACCTGGTGATGGCTGCTGAAATCGTTGAACGGGTCCGCAATGTCAAGGATGACCTGGAACTGGCCACTCTAAAAAAGGCTGTTGAAATCTCAGAAAGAGCCTTTGAAGAAGTTCTGCCAATGCTTAAGCCAGGTGCCAAGGAAAGAGACGTGGGCGCCAAGCTCGACTACCTCTTCAAGCTCTACGGCGGCGACGGCCCGGGCTATGACTCAATTATCGCTTCTGGTCCCCGTTCTTCCTGGGCCCACGGGGTGGCCAGCGACCGCTTGATGCAAGAGCACGAACTGGTCGTAATTGACGCGGCCGCTTCATATAACGGCTACACCGCCGACATTACCAGAACCTACGCTTTGGGCAGCGTGGAAGATGAACTGGAAAAGATCTACAAGATCGTTCTGGAAGCACAAAAGCGGGGGATTGCCGCCGCTGTTGCCGGGGCAACTGGCAAGGACGTTGACCAGGCAGCCCGGGGCTACATCAATAACGCCGGCTACGGCCAATACTTCGGCCATGGGATTGGACACGGAATCGGCCTGGAAATCCATGAAATGTGTCAGCCGGAATTTTTGTTCAGTCAGACGACCCTGGAAAACGGGATCGTGCACACGGTTGAACCAGGCATCTACCTGCCGCAAGGCGGGGTCCGGATCGAAGATGATATTCTGGTTAATGGCGACACTCCGAAAGTTTTGTCCACTTTACCAAAGGACGAACTCATTCACCTGTAAGATTATTTTTATGGTAAAATTTAGTGTTTATTGGTACAATTTAAGATGTAGAAACGGGGGATTTACCAGATGACAATGATTTCTGTTAACGAATTCAAGAACGGCCTCACGATCGAATACAACAACGACCTGTGGCGTATCGTTGAATTCCAGCACGTTAAGCCAGGTAAGGGCAGTGCCTTCGTTCGCTCAAAGCTGAAGAGCTTGCGGACTGGCGCCGTTCAAGAATACACTTTCCGTTCAACTGCCAAGGTCGAAACGGCTGACATTCAAACTCGGCAAATGCAATACCTTTACAACGACGGTTCAAGCTATGTCTTCATGGACACGGCAACTTACGAGCAATTGGAAGTGCCAAACGCTCAGATCGACCAGGAAGCCAAGTACTTGAAGGAAAACATGATTGTGAACATTATTTCCCACAATGGTGAAACCTTGGGTCTGGACCTGCCAAACACGGTTGACCTGAAAGTCGTTGAAACCGAACCAGGCATCCGCGGCGATACCTCATCAGGTGGTGGTAAGCCAGCTACGATGGAAACCGGTTTGGTTGTCACTGTGCCATTCTTTATCAATGTTGGTGACGTGCTGACGATTAACACTAGTGACGGTTCATACGTATCACGTTCTAAGTAGTAGTTTTCGAGGTGGAAAAATGGCTGATAATTCAACAATCGTTTTAAGCGGCAATGATGAGGGCGATCAAATCAAGATCGACCTGCAGGTACTCGAAGTCATTCTGGGCATTTCAGCTCAGAAGGTCGACGGTGTTGCCGGGATGCGCGCTGGCTTGAAGTCAGGCTTGAGCCGTGTCTTTGGCCGCGAGGATCGGGGCAAGGGAGTTGCCGTCTCAGTTGATGAAGACGGCGAACTGACGGCTGACGTTTACGTATATCTCAAGTACGGCGTCAACGTGCCAGCTGTTGCGGGCAAGATTCAAGAAGCTCTGAAGCAGCAGTTGACTCAGATGACGGATATGAATTTGAAGTCCATTGATGTTCATGTCGTTGGTCTCGTCTTCCCTGAAGATGAAAAGAACTTTGAAGATGCTGATCAACCATTATTCCCCGATCAAGAAGAAGATAAGTAATGAATCAACACGATAGTCGAAGAATTGCACTGCAAGCCATTTATCTGTACAACCAGGATCCCAGCGTGACGGCCAGTGAATTGGAAAACAATGTCAAGTCCGCTTTGGACTTGGATACTTTGCCGGCCTACAGCCAGGAACTGGTCAGCGGCGTGATCGACAAGCAGGCTGAACTGCGTGACAAGCTTTCCGCCAACTTGAAGCAAGGCTGGCGCTTGGAACGGCTGAGCAAGACCAGCTTGGCAATTTTGGAAGTAGCCCTGTATGAAATGCTGTACAGCCCGGTTATTGAAGATCGGTCAGCCATCAACGAGGCTTTGAACTTGTGTGACGAGTTTGATGATCCGAAGTCAAAGGCCTTCATCAATGGCATATTGGCAAACTTTGTGCAAGAATAATCTTTATAAGCCGGCGTTTCGCCGGCTTTTTTTCTTAAGGAGGCAGTTTTGGGAGAAATTTTAGACGGGAAGAAGCTGGCCCGGGAATTAGGGGAAAAGTTAGGCAGTGAAGTGGCTTCCTTAAAAGAGCATGGGGTCAGTCCCAAGCTCTGCGTCATCAATATTGGCGATGATCCGGCCAGCAAGGTCTATGTCGCCTCCAAGAAGCGGAAGGCTGAGAAGCTGGGCATCAAGCAGGTAGTTTATCAATTGCCGGCTGATGAAAGCGAAGAGGATGTCTTAAAGTTGATCGACAGCTTGAACGCGGACCCGGAAGTTTCCAGCCTGATGGTCCAGTTACCGGTTCCCCCGCAGATCAATGCTGACCGGGTCATTGAAAGGATCGATCCGGAGAAGGACGTTGACTGCCTGACTCCGGCCAATATCGGCCGCCTCTGGCAGGGCAAGCACTTTGTCGAACCAGCTACGGCTGCCGGCATCATTGCCCTTTTGGACCACTACCAAATTGACTTGACTGGCAAGAACGCCGTGATTGTCGGCCGGTCAAACATTGTCGGCAAGCCCCTGGCTGCCTTGATGCTGGAAAGAAACGCTTCTGTCTCAATCCTGCACTCCCGCAGCCGGAACTTGGCTGACTTGACCAAGCAGGCCGACATCCTGGTCTGCGCGGTCGGCAAGGCGAAAATGATCAAGGCGGACATGGTTAAAGAAGGGGCGGTCGTGATTGATGTAGGCATCAACCGGGTGGACGGCCACCTGGTCGGTGACGTTGATTTTGCCCCCGTTAAAGAAAAGGCCAGCTGGATCACGCCTGTGCCTGGCGGGGTTGGCCCTTTGACGGTAGAGTTTTTAATGGAAGAAGTCATCAAATTGACGAGGAGACAGCATGGACTCGATTAAGGGGACGGACGAAAAGTACCTGACTGTCAGCGAATTAAATTGGTATGTTAAGCTGAAATTTGACCGGGATCCCTACCTGCGGCAAATTTTTCTCCAAGGGGAATTGTCGAATTTCCGCTTCCGGAGAGGTGGTCACCAGTACTTTTCTTTAAAAGACGACAAGTCTAAAATCAATGTGGTGATGTTCCGCGGAGACTTTGACAAGGTTAAGTTCGAGCCGGAAGAAGGGATGAAGGTCTACGTGACCGGCCGCTTGTCAACTTATGAAGCCCAGGGCAGCTACCAGTTTTATGCCAAAAGCATGGAACCGGCCGGCCTTGGTGCCTTGTATGAACGCTTTAGGCAGCTGCAGGAGAAGCTGGCTAAAGAAGGCCTCTTTGCCCAAGAGCACAAGCGCCCTCTGCCCCTTTTTCCAGATAAGATCGCTGTTGTGACTTCAGCCTCCGGGGCGGTCATCCACGACATCATGGTAACGGCTAACCGCCGCTTCCCGCACGCTGAAATTGACCTTTTCCCAGCCCAGGTGCAAGGGGAAAGCGCAGCTGGCAGCTTGGTTTCTGCTATGCAGCAGATCCAAGCCCGGGCAGATGAATATGACGTGCTCATTATCGGCCGGGGGGGCGGGTCTTTAGAAGACCTGTGGCCTTTTAACGAAGAAGAAGTGGTCCGCCAGGTTTATGCTATGAAGATGCCGGTGATTTCATCAGTTGGTCACGAAACAGATACCACCCTCTGTGACCTGGCAGCTGACTGCCGGGCGGCTACGCCAACGGCAGCCGCTGAAATGGCGACGCCGGCCCTGACCCTGGTCCTGGCTGAAATTGGCCAGCTGCAGACCCGGCTTTTGACCGACATCCGGGCCGTGATCCAGGTCCGGGCCCAGGCCCTGGCCCAGCTGGAGAATTCTTTTATCATGAAAGAGCCCCAGCGCCTCTATGAGCAGAAGATGCAGCAGGTCGACCAATTGTCCCAGCAGCTGAGCCAGATGATGGAAGTAATTGTCAAAGACCAGGGGCAAAAGCTCAGCCTTTTGACCCAGCGCCTCCAGCACCAGGCCCCAGACCGGAGAATCAAGCAGCTTAAGCAGGAAAACAGCTACCTGGCCAAGAGCCTGGAAATGGGGATCAAGCGGATTCTGGAACAAAAGCAGGCTGCCTGCCGGCAGGCCGTCCAGCAGCTGGACGACTACAGTCCTTTAAAGACCCTGGCCCGGGGCTATAGCTACACGACTGACGCGAGCGGCAACGTGGTCAAGTCAGTTCAGCAATTGGCTCCAGGCGACCAGGTTCGCCTGCACTTAAAGGATGGCCAGGCCATCGGCCGGATTGAAGAGATTAAGGAAGGAAAGAATGACTGAGAAGAACAATTTTGAAAGCCAGCTCAAGGAGCTGCAGGAAATCGTTGGCCAGCTGGAAAATGGCCAGTTGTCACTGGAAGAATCATTGGCCCAGTTCCAGACCGGAGTCAAGCTGAGCCGGGAATTGAAGCAGGAATTGACCAAGGCCGAAAACACCGTGGCCAAGTTGATCGAGTCTGATGGCAGCGAGAAGGAACTTGATCCAACCGATGCTTCAGCACCAAAGGAATAAAGCCATGACAACTTTTAAAGAATTTCAAGCTAAGTACACGCCAATCATCAATGATTTTTTAGAAGGACAACTGGCAAAAGAAAGCGATGACCCCCGTTTTGCTGAAATCATGGCTTATTCAGTTATGGCTGGGGGCAAGCGCCTGCGGCCTTTGCTCTTTTTGGCAACTTTAGACGCCTTGGGCGTTGAGATCACCGAAAAAGAAGTCCAGGCCGCCTGCGGGATTGAACTGATCCATACCTATTCTTTGATCCACGATGACCTGCCGGCCATGGACAATGACGATTACCGGCGGGGGGAATTGACCAGCCACAAGAAATGGGGCGAAGCTGAAGCTATTTTGGCCGGGGATGCCCTCCAGCCTTTAGGTATCCAGTGGATCGCCCAGGCTGAACATAACTGGAAGCTGGTCGAGATCATTACTGAAGCTGTGGGTCCAAAGGGGATGGTGGCTGGCCAATATCTGGACATCGATACCACCAACAATGAAGACAGCAGTGAAGAAGTGATTGACCACATGGAATGGCTGAAGACCGGCTGCTTGATTTTGGCCAGCGTTCAGATGGCCACGGCATTAGCTGCTTGCCCTGACCAGCAGGCCCAAAAGTACCTGGCCTTCGCCAAGCACTTTGGCCGCTCTTACCAGCTCTATGACGACCTGGTAGACATCGTTGAAAGCCAGGAAGAAGCGGGCAAGGCGACCCATAAGGACCAGGAAGTGGGCAAGAAAAACAGCTTGACCATGCTGGGGGCAGAGGCAACCAGAAATGAACTCAAGCAGCTGATTGAAAAAGGCAAGGCTGACCTGGCCGGGGAAAAGGCAGAAATTTTGCTGGGCTTTTTGGATTTATATCAGAAGGTACTGTAATGGCAAGTAAAGAACGCGCGGACGTATTATTGGCCGCCAAGGGAATTTTTAACTCCAGAACTCAGGCCCAAAGAGCCATCATGGCGGGTCTTGTAACTGACCACAACCACCAGCGGATCGATAAGGCCGGGGAGAAGTTTCCCGTTGACGAGGAATTTTTCATTAAAAAGGATAAGCTCAAGTATGTTTCCCGGGGCGGTTTCAAATTGGAAAAGGCGGTCAAGGTCTGGAACATTGACTTAAAAGACAAGGTCTGCCTGGATATCGGGGCTTCAACTGGTGGCTTTACCGACGTAGCCCTGCAAAATGGGGCCAAGCTGGTCTATGCCTTGGACGTGGGCTATAACCAACTGGCCTGGCAGCTGCGGGATGACCCCCGGGTGGTGGTGATGGAGCGGCAGAACTTCCGCTACTCGGTTCCCGCCGACTTTACCGAAGGCCTGCCGGACTTCGCCATGACCGACGTGTCGTTTATCTCCCTGGACTTGATCATGCCGCCGATGTATGAAATCTTGAAAGACCAGGGGGATGCCGTCTGTTTGATCAAGCCCCAGTTTGAGGCCGGTCCGGAAAATGTCGGCAAGCACGGGATCGTCCGGGACCACGCGGTTCACCAGGCAGTGATCGAGCACACTATGGCCAAGGCCCTGGAAATTGGCTTTTCCATTTTGGGCGTTGACTATTCACCAATCAAGGGCGGCAAGGGGAATATTGAATTTTTGCTTCACTTGAAGAAGGACCAGGCAAATCCAGGGCAGAATCTCTGGTCCAGCTCAGTCAGCGAGCTGGTTGACCGGGCTGCCCAGGGTCTGTAGAAAGGATGCTGTGAGACGCTTATGCTTGTCGAATTGGATATCCAGAATTTTGCTATCATTAAGAGTCTGAAAATCAAGTTTCAGCCGCAAATGACAGTCCTGATCGGGGAAACCGGGGCCGGCAAGTCCATCTTGATCGATGCTTTGTCACTTTTGCTGGGCCACCGGGCCCAAAAAGAAATGGTCCGGTCTGGCCAGAGCAAGGCAGTGGTGACGGGCCTTTTTACCCTGCAAGATGAGGAAATGCGGGAAGTTGAACAAATCGCGGATGACTACGGCCTGCCGATGGACGGTGATGACCTGATCATCAGCCGGGAGATTTCCAGCAAGGGCCGGAACGTCATCCGGATCAACGGGCAACTGACCACCATCACCGCTTTGGCAAAAATTGGTGAGTACCTGGTCGACATCCATGGCCAAAACGACCAGCAGATGCTGATGGACCAAAGCCGGCAGATTGACCTAGTCGATGAATACGCGGGCAAGGACTTCAAGACCCTTTTATGCAAGTACCAGGCTGAATACCAGACCTGGCAAAGCCTTAACCAGCGCCTGGAGCACCTGCGCCGGGACAGCCGGGAACTGGCCCAGCGCCAGGACATCCTCCAGTTCCAGGTCGAAGAGTTGACCCAAGCGGATTTGACGGATGAGCAGGAAGACCAGAACTTGGAAGACGAGTTCAACAAGCTGAACAATTACCAGAAGATTGCTGAATCCGCCAACTTCATGATCCAGCTTTTTGACGATGACGAGCATGGCTTAACCAGCCTGCTGGGGGATGCCCAAGGAACGGCAGAAGATTTGGCCGACCTGGACAAGGACTTCAAGAATGTGGCCCAGTCCATTACTGACGGGGTATATTCGCTGAGCGATGCCCGCTCAGAACTGGGCGACATCATGGACAGCTTGGAATTTGATGAAGAACGCTACCAGTACGTGCAAAACCGCCTGGACCTCTTGAACAACTTGAAGAAGAAGTATGGACCAAGCCTGGCAGACGTTTTTGACTTCTATGCAAAAGTCTCCAAGGAGCTCAGCCAGTTTGAAACTGGTGGCCTTGACGAAGAAGAACTGGTCAAGCAGATAGCCGCTGTTGAGGAAAAAATGTCAGTCATGGCGGCTGACCTCCACCAGGCCAGAGAATCTACCGCCTTGAAGCTGGAAGAAGCGATCAAGCATGAACTGGCTGACCTGTACATGGACAAAGCCCGTTTCTCCATCCGCTTCGCCAAGACTGATAATTTCACGGTCAAGGGGACTGATGACCTGGCCTTCTACATCGCGCCAAACCCAGGCGAAGAGCTAATGCCACTGGTCAAGATCGTTTCCGGCGGGGAACAGTCCCGGCTGATCCTGGCCCTAAAGGCTATCTTTTCCCGGGTTGAGCCGGTTGGCACCATGGTCTTTGATGAAATTGACACCGGGGTTTCCGGCCGGGTGGCAGCGGCCATCGGCAAGAAGATGCACGCGATTGCCGGCCAAAAGCAGGTTATCGCCATCACCCACTCCCCGCAGGTAGCGGCCAGCGCCGACCACCGCTTTGCCATCGCCAAGCAGGTTGCAGCCGGTGAGACCTTTACACAGGTCAAGGAACTTGATGAAGACAGCAGCATCAAGATGATCGCCCAGATGATGGCCGGAGCTAATGTCAGCGAAGCTGCTGAGCAAAACGCGGCCGACCTGATTGCCAGTCAGCAGAAACAAGATTAGAAAATAATTATCAAAAAAATAACTCTCTTGCCAGAAGGCAGGAGAGTTTTTTGCATGCGCATGGGAAGAATACGCAATTTCTGCTTTAATTGCAGGTGAAAAGCGTCGACAATGGATAATTGCTGTTTTAATTTAAGTTTAAACATACTCCCAGATTCGCCCTCTTCTTCCCGCAGGCAGAAAAGGCGGTCAAGAAGTACGGGTCCAACTACGGGACGGCTTCAAAGTACATGCTTTATAACTGGCCGTATATGTAAAAGGGCTGGACGGGGTCCAACCTGTCTTGGAAGATGGTCAAGAATAAGTACTATCTCAACTGCTTACTTGATCAGACCGGAAATCAATAATGTCTACAACGACAACCTCGGCGGCTGGCAGTTCAAGTACGCCAGCGTGAAATAACGAAAAGCGTAAGAGAACATAACTGCAAAAAGAGTCTGGAAAAGCCAGGCTCTTTTTTGCTTTAAGGCAGCTCAACTGTTAAAATGTCATTAATGTCAAGCAAGTAAAAAATCTTGTTGTCGGCATCGCGGAAAACGAAGCGGCTGGGTGAAATCCGCTTGGTGATCTTGCCAACCCGCCAGCTGCCGTCATTTAAGGTGACCAGGAGATACTGCCTCTTCAAGAAGGCCAGCTGCAATTTAGCTAAGTTAACTGCCAGGCTGTCGCCGCGGAGGGTGAGCCGGTCTTCGTCATAAGCAAAGAGATAGTGAAAGGCCTTCTTAAGGGGCTGAGCGGCTCGGCTGGCAAAGTTTTGAAATTTGGACATGGTGAATACTCCTTTAAGTAAATCATTTTCGAACGCCTGTTTGTAAACATATTATACGAACAAGTATTCGAAAAAGCAAGCCCCTTTTTTAAAAAAGCTTTTTTCGGCCTTAAGACTTGATCAGAAGGCGCTTATGGTCCAAAATAGAATTACTAGTCAAAAAAGGAGCTATCATGGCAGATAAAGGATTACTGTTGGTTTTGTCCGGCCCGTCCGGGGTGGGCAAGGGAACCGTCAAAAGCGCAATTGTTGAACACAAGGTCTTCCCCTTCGAATACTCAGTCTCAATGACTACCCGCAAGCCCCGTGAAGGCGAAGTGAACGGGAAAGACTACTACTTCGTGACCAGGGAAGAATTCAAGCAGGCGATTGCTGACAATCAGCTGCTGGAATACAACGAATACGTCGGCAACCTTTACGGGACCCCTTTGGGCCCGGTCAAGGAAATGTTGGCTGCCGGCAAGGACGTCTTGCTGGAAATCGATGTCAACGGGGCCAGAACGGTTCGCCAACAAATGCCAGAAGGCGTCTTTATTTTCTTGACGCCGCCTGACCTGCACACTTTAAGAGACCGGCTGGAACACCGGGGCACGGAATCCGAAGACGTGATCCGGGGCAGAATTGCCCAAGCGCGCAAGGAAATTCTGGTGATGCAGGACTATGATTATGCGGTAGTCAACGACACTGTCGCCAACGCCGTCAACCACATTAAAGCAATCGTTGACGCTGAACACGTCAGCGTCAAGCGCGTGATCGGCGATTATCGGAAAATGGTTAAGGAGGACTAAGATGAGAATTACCTATCCATCAATTGACAAGCTGCTAGATGAAGTTGATTCAAGATACTCACTGTCAGTTCTGGCTGCCAAGCGGGCTGGTGAACTGGAAGCCGGCAAGCCGGGCGCTTTGGACAACTACCACAACTTGAAGCCGGTCGGCCAGGCATTGGAAGAAATTGCTGCCGGCAAGGTAACGATTGACGCTGACCCTCACGGTGAAGCTGACAAATAATCCTTGAAGAGGAGCGGACCAGAAGCCCGCTCCTCTTTTAGCGTAAAGGAAGGGAGAAGGACTTGATCGCAGAAGTTATTGTCGATGTGGCCGCCCACCAGACTGACCGCGTTTTTGAATACCATATCCCTGATGACCTGGAAGTTGAAATTGGCAGCCGGGTAGTGGTGCCTTTTGGCCGCCGCAAGGTCCAGGGCTTTGTCGTCGCCGTGAAAAAAAGCAGCGACTTTACCGGCCAGTTAAAGGACCTGCTCTTAGTGGTCGATGAAATGCCGCCTTTGACTCCCGAGCTGGTCGCCCTGTCCAGCGACCTGGCCCGGCAGATTTTTGCCTACCGGATCAGTATCCTCAAGACCATGCTACCGGGGGTAATGCGGGCCAATTACCGGAAAATCCTCCTGCCAAACAGCCCGCGGGCAGAGCAAATGCCTCTTTTTGCGGGAGACCCGGTGGATTTGGCTAACTTAGAAGAGCCGCGTCTGATCAAGCTGGTCAAGCAGCTCCTGAATAAGGGGGAGGCCAGGATAGAATACCTGGTTGAAAATAAGGCGAAAAAGAAGCTGGTTTCAGTCTACTATCCGCTTCTATCGGCCGCTGACTACCAGGAGATTTTTTTAGAAACTAGAAAAACGGCCAGCCAGCAAAGAAAATTGCTGGCAGATTTGGCCGGGGACTTTGCGGCTTATCCTAAAAGCCGGGAAGAATTGACCAGTCTGGGCATCAGTTCAGCAACTTTAAAAACGGCGGTTAGCAAGAAATGGCTGCAGGAAAAAGACCAGGAAAAATACCGGCGGCCAACCAAGCCGGTTGCTCCCAGCCGGCCTTTAGACCTAAATGACGAGCAGGCCGCGGCCTTGAGCCGGGTCAGCCAGGACATCAAGGGCCGGGTCAGCCAGACCTTTCTTTTAGAAGGAGTGACAGGGTCCGGGAAAACCGAAGTCTACCTGCAGGCGATCAGCCAGGCCCTGGCCTTGGGCAGGGCAGCCTTGATGCTGGTGCCGGAAATTTCCCTGACCCCCCAGATGGTCAAGCAGGTCCAGGCCCGCTTTGGCCAGCAGGTGGCGGTTTTACACTCGGCCTTGTCGGAAGGTGAGCGCTATGACGAATGGCGCAGGATCCGCCGGGGGCAGGCCCAGGTGGTCGTAGGCGCTAGAAGCGCGGTTTTTGCCCCCTTGGACAATTTAGGCCTCATCATTATCGATGAAGAGCATGAAGGCTCCTACAAGCAGGACAACAATCCCCGCTACCATGCCCGGGACGTGGCAATTTGGCGGTCCCGCTACCACCACTGTCCCTTGATTTTGGGTAGCGCGACGCCGTCTTTGGCCAGCCGGGCCCGGGCCCAAAAGGGGGTCTACCAGCTTTTGCGCTTAAAAAAGCGGGCCAAGAGCCAGCCTTTACCGCGAGTCGACCTGCTTGACTTAAAGCACGTGCAGTTTGCCGGCAGCCAGTTTGACATCTCCTGTCCATTGGCTGAGGCGATTCAAAAGCGGCTGGAGAAAAAAGAGCAGGTAATCCTGCTTTTAAACCGGCGGGGCTTTGCCAACTTCATGCTCTGCCGCAATTGCGGCTTTGTTTTAAAGTGCCCTAACTGCGACTTGTCCTTGACCATGCATAAGGACACTTGTACTATGCAGTGCCACTATTGCGGCTACCAAGAAGCTGTTCCGGAAATTTGTCCCAACTGCCGGGACCGGCAGATCCGCTTTTTGGGGACGGGGACGCAGAAGGTGCAAGAAGAGCTGGCTGAGCTTTTTCCGCAAGCTAAAATCCTCCGCATGGACGTGGACACGACCCGGAGGAAGGGCAGCTATGACAAGATTTTGACCAGTTTTGGCCAAGAAGAAGCCGACATCTTGCTGGGCACGCAGATGATCGCCAAGGGCCTGGACTTCCCTAATGTAACTTTGGTTGGGGTAATCAATGCCGACACTGGTTTATGGCTGCCCGACTACAACGCTTCTGAGCGGACTTTTGAGCTGCTCACGCAAGTAGCTGGCCGGGCAGGGCGGGCCGACAAGGAAGGGCAGGTCATGATCCAGACTTATAATCCGGACCACTACGCTATCCACCTGGCGCAAAAGCAGGACTATGAGCTTTTTTACGCTAAAGAAATGCAGGTTCGCCATGCCGGCGACTACCCGCCTTACTTTTACACGGTCCTGGTCTCCGTTTCAGCCAAAAATGAGCAAAACGCGGCCCGGGAGGCTTTTAAAATCAAACGGCAATTGCAGAGGGAATTGCGGGCGCCGACTATTATCTTAGGTCCGGCTCCGGCAACGATCAGCCGCTTAAAGAGCCAGTATTATTACCAAATACTGGTAAAATATAAAAGAGAAAAACACTTAAATGAGCTCCTGCACCAGATCCAGGACCAGGCCCAGGAAGTGAAAAAGTACGGCCTGACTGTTGAGATCGATTCAGAGCCAGAGAGAATTATGTAAAGGAATAAAAACGTGAATTCAGTAATCTTTTTAGGAACGCCGCAATTCGGCGCTACAGTTTTGGAAGGCCTGATCAAGGCCGGTTATCATATTTTGGCCGTGGTCACCCAGCCGGACAAGAAGGTTGGCCGCAAGCAAAAGGTCGTTTACTCCCCGGTCAAGGAAGTGGCTTTGGCCAACGACTTGCCTTTATACCAGCCAGTCCGCCTGTCCAAGTCAGCTGAACTTGACGAATTGCTGCAGCTTGACGCCGATTTCATCATCACCGCGGCCTTTGGCCAGTTTTTGCCGACCAAATTCCTGAAGTCCGCTAAGATCGCTGCTGTTAACGTGCACGGATCCCTTTTGCCGAAATACCGGGGCGGGGCACCGATCCAGTATGCGGTCAGAAACGGGGATGCGGAAACCGGGGTCACCATCATGGAAATGGTCAAGGAAATGGACGCCGGCGACATGTATGCCCAGGCCAGCCTGCCGATCAGACCAGATGAGACCAGCGGGGAAGTCTTCGAAGAACTGGCTCCGCTTGGCCGGGACCTGCTTTTGGAAACTCTGCCAAAGATTGCCAGTGGCGAAATTGTCAAAAAGCCGCAGGATCCAAGCCAGGTAGTCTTTTCCCCAACCATCAGCAAGGCTGAAGAAAGAATTTCCTTGAAATTGACGGCCAAGGAGGCCAAGGACTTGATCCGGGCCCTCAATCCGGACCCAGGCGCCTACCTGGTCATCAAGGGCCAGCGCTTAAAGGTTTGGAAGGCAGAAGTGGCTGACGACAACACCAGTCTGCCAGCTGGCCACCTTTTGACCAACCAGGGCCGCTTTGCTATCAGCTTTGCCGGCAACACGGTCTTGAACCTGCTTGAAGTCCAGCCAAATGGCAAGAAGGCTATGGCCATCAAGGACTTTTTGAACGGGCAGGGGAAGAAGTTTGCAGCAGGAGAAAAGATCGTAGATGAAGACTAACGCCCGCACCGTGGCTTTGGCCACCTTGATGAAGGTGATTAACCAGGGCTCATATTCAAATATCAGCTTAAACCACGCGTTAAAGGCGGCTAAGCTGCCGGGTGAAGAGAGCCGGCTGGCCACCAACCTGGTCTATGGGACCATCCAATACCAGCTTTACCTGGAATACCAGCTCAAGGACCTGGTCAAGGCCCGGCTGAGAGAGCCATATATCAAGCCCCTTTTATTGATGTCGGCCTACCAGATCTTCTTTTTAGACAAGGTGCCAAACCGGGCAGTCTTAGACGAGGCCAACAAGCTGGCTAAGGCCTATGGCCGGCCAAAATCTAGCGGCTACCGCCTGGTTAACGGGATTTTGCACTCGCTTTTACGGCGAGGAGAGGTCCTGCCGGAAAAAGACGCGCCAGACTATCTCAGCGTCAAGTGCAGCATGCCCCTTTGGCTGAGCGACTATTTCGTAGCCAACTGGGGCAAGAGCAGGGCAGAAAAAATCATGGCCAGCTTCAACAGCAAGGCGAAAAACGAAATCCGGATTTCGGCTTTGGCTGATGAAAAGCGGGTCGTCCGGGACCTGGACCGGGCCCATTTTGCCCCTCAGGAGTCGCCTTTGGCCAGCCGCAGCTATGCCTTAAGCCGGGGCGGGATCGTGATGACCGACTTTTTCAAAGATGGTGAAGTGACGGTGCAAGACGAAGCAGCCAGCCTGGTGGCAGAAGCCTTTGACTTTAAGGGAAATGAGCAGGCCCTTGATGCCTGCAGCGCCCCAGGCGGCAAGACCATTCAAATAGCTGAGCAATTGCCTGACGGGCAAGTGACTGCTCTGGATATCCATGAAAAGAAATTGCGTCTGGTCAAGGAAAATGCCGCCAGAATGCGGGTTGCTGACCGGGTCAAGGTCAAAGCTTTGGACGCGCGGAAGGCAAGGGAGTATTTTTCCGGGCAAGAATTTGATAAGATATTGATAGACGCACCATGTTCCGGTCTGGGACTGCTGCGCCGCAAGCCGGAAATCCGCTACACGAAAACAGCGGAAGACATCAGCCATTTGGCTGAAATCCAACTGGACATTTTGAACGAAGTATCCGGCTTGCTGAAAAAGGGCGGGGAGTTAGTCTACTCCACCTGCTCAATCTCTGTAGAAGAAAACGAAGAAAACGTGCGGAAATTTTTAGCCGCGCATCCAGATTTTGCATTGAAACCATTTGAAACGGCCAAGATCTCCGCGCCCAAGGGGATGCTGAAGATCCTGCCCGACAGCTACAATAGTGATGGATTTTTCATTGCCAAGTTTACGACAAGAGGTTAGTACTTGTGATTAAAACGGCATTTGCTTCAAGTATTGGTAGAGTTAGAGAGAGCAATCAAGACTTCGTTCAGATTTTTCAGAATCGCGTTGGGGCAACCATGGCCATCGTCTGTGATGGGATGGGGGGCCACCAGGGCGGCGACGTTGCTTCCACGATGGCAGTCAGCCACCTGGGCCACAATTTCGCTAACACCGACCTGCACGACAAGAATCTGGCCAGAAAATGGCTGGACGTCCAGCTGCGCTCAGAAAACGAAACGATTCTGAAGGCCGCAGACCGCTTCCCGGACTTGAACGGGATGGGCACGACGATTGTCCTGGCCATGTTCTTTGACCAGGAAGTCTTGCTTGCCCACCTGGGTGACTCCCGGGCCTACAGCTACTCTGAAGGGAATTTCCGCCAGATCACTGAAGACCACTCTTTAGTCAATGAACTGGTCAAGATGGGGCAGATCACCAAAGAACAGGCGAAGACCCACCCGCAGAAAAATATCATTACGCAAGCCTTAGGCGTTTCAAGCACTATTGATCCGGAATATAATGAACTTGAAATGAAGACTGACGACGTGCTCCTTCTCTGCACTGACGGCTTGACCAATTCCCTATCGGATCCTTTGATTCAACAGGTTTTGGCGACCAAGGGCCTGAACCTGCAGGAGAGGTGCAACAAGTTGGTCAATGAAGCCAATCGTCTGGGCGGCGGCGACAATATCACCGTCTGCCTGGCCGTAAATGAGGAGGATGGCGCGAGTGATCAATAAAGGTTATTTGCTTGGAGACCGTTACCGGATCGTCGACACCCTGGGTGAAGGCGGAATGGCCAACGTCTACCTGGCTGATGACATAATTTTGAAGAGACAGGTCGCCGTTAAAATTATTCGCCTTGATTTGCAGAAGGACTCCCAGGTTCTGGCCCGCTTTCAAAGAGAGGCCCTGGCCACCAGTGAACTGAGCCATCCTAATATTGTCTCCGTTTTTGACGTGGGGACCGACCATGGCCTGCCATATATGGTCATGGAATACGTGAAGGGACCTGACTTAAAGGACTATATCCGGGAAAACAGCCCGATTCCCCTCCCGCAGGTCATCAAGATCATGGACCAGATTTTGTCAGCGATGGAACTGGCCCACAAGCACAATGTGATTCACCGCGATTTGAAGCCGCAGAATATTTTGATGGATGAAAAAGGCAACATCAAAATTGCTGACTTCGGTATCGCGGTCGCCTTGAACCAAAGCGCGATCACCCAGACCAACTCGGTCCTGGGTTCGGTGCACTATATGTCTCCTGAGCAGACCCGGGGCGGGATGGTCACCAAGCAGTCTGACATCTATTCTTTGGGGATCATCCTGTATGAGGCCTTGACTGGCCATGTACCCTTTAATGGAGAAACGCCGGTGGCAATTGCCCTCAAGCATGCTGAAGACGATATTCCGTCCCTTAGAAAGCAAAACAAGGCCATTCCCCAGGCCCTGGAAAACGTTGTTTTAAAAGCGACGGCCAAGGATCCGCGGGACCGGTATGCTTCCGTGGCTGAAATGAAGGCAGACCTGGACTCTAGTCTGGATCCGAGCAGGGCAGGCGAAGCAATTTACCGGCCAAGCCACGGCAATAATGATGAAACTAAGATCCTGCCAGCCTTGAATGGCAAGGTCATGCAGGCTGAGAAGGCCAAGGAAGGCAAGGCTGAAGAGCCAAAGAAGCGGTCTTTCTGGGCTAGTATCAAGAAATATAAGTGGTGGTGGATTGGGTCATTATTCCCGGTTTTTGCCATCCTGCTCTTCATGTTTTTGGCAGTTGACCATAACAATGTCCGGGTGCCGGACGTCGTGAACATGACGGAGAAGGCAGCCAAGACTTCTTTGAAGAGCTCGGGCCTGGCAGTAGGCGCTGTTAAGCGGACTTACTCCAGCGATGTTAAAAAAGGCAAGGTGATTTCGACCACGCCGAAGGCCAACAGTCCCGTTGACAAGGGGAAAAAGGTCAACCTGCTGGTGTCTAAGGGACCAAACTTGACCAAGGTGCCCGATGTTGAGGGCCTTTATTTGTCGATCGCCAAAAAGAAGCTGAACAAGCTGGGCTTCAAGGTCAAGAGCCGGGAGGCGCCATCAAATGAGTACCTGCCAGGCTTGATCATTTCCCAAAGCGTCAAGGCCGGCCGCAAGGTAGATGCCTCTAAGACAACGATCACTTTGGTGGTGGCCGTGGCTTTAGAAGACCAGCCTAAGCCTTCAAGCTCCTCCAGCAGCAAGAAGGCAACTTTTAAACTGGCCGATCTGACGGGCAAGAGCCTGGAAGACGCCCAGTCTTACGCCAAGAGCAAGAAGCTCAACGTCAAGGTTGAGAAGGACCACTCGGACAGCGTGGACAGCGGTGACGTGATTTCCACTGATCCTGCCGCTGGCAGTGAGGTCTCTGAGGGTGATACTTTGACGATTACGGTCTCCAAGGGGGCTGAGAAGAAAGAGGTCAAGAAGACCTTCACGGTTGACTACCAGGCTGCAGAGAGCTCATCAAGCTCAAGTGAGTCAAGCTCCAGCTCTTCCTCCAGCCAGGGCAACCATGTCCGGATTTATATCCAGGATGACAACCACAGTCTCGGCAATATTTACCGGGACCTTTACATCACCAAGGACACGGACTTTACGATCACCTTTTCTGTTACTAAGGGTGACGGTAAGATTAAGATTGTCCGTGATGACCAAACTGTAGTTGATGAGACGATTTCGGCAGATGACAGTGAAAGCGGGAATTAAATGGCAGAAATAGTACAAGGAACGGTAGTTTCTTTAATTGCCGGCTACTACGACGTGCAAACGCCGGCAGGAGTCGTGCGGACCAGGGCCCGGGGCGTTTTCCGCAAGAACCGGGAGAAGCCCCAGGTCGGTGACAGCGTGCAGGTCAAGCTGGATGAACAGGGCTTGGCTTATTTGGTGAAGATTCTGCCCCGGAAGAACCGGATCGGCCGGCCGGCGGTGGCTAATGTCGATCACGTGCTTTTGGTCATTTCGGCAGTTGAACCAGATTTCTCCACCGCTCTTCTGGACCGCTTCTTGGTCTTTTTTGCCTGGCAGGGAGTAGAGGTAACGATCTACCTGTCAAAGAGCGACCTGCTGGAAAAGGAAAAATTGGCAGAAATTGAAAGCCAGCTGGCTTACTACCAAAAGATCGGCTACCGGGTTTACCTGGACAGGGAAAGCCTGGCAGCAGAACTTCCCAAACAGATCGGGGAAAGCGAGATCTGGACTCTGGCTGGCCAGTCAGGGGCGGGGAAGTCAACTTTGCTGAACTTTATCAAGGAAGACGCGGGCCAGGCGACGGGCGCGATCTCAACCAGCTTGAACCGGGGAAAACATACAACCCGGACGGTTACCCTTTTCAAATTAGGGGAAGGCTTTTTAGCAGACACGCCAGGCTTTTCGGCAATTGATCTGACCCCGATCAAGCTGAATGAACTGTGTACGTATTTTAAGGAATTTAAGGCCTTGAGTACGGGTTGCAAGTTCCGGGGCTGCCAGCACCTGCACGAACCGAAGTGCGCGGTCAAGGACCAGCTGGCTCTAGGTGAAATCGCAGCTTTCCGCTATGATGACTATCTGGCCATGCGGACGGAAATCGAGGAAGGCCGGATGCCGGAATATTTGAAGTGATGAAATAAGTTAGGGTAGGGTGTTTTGTGATGGACGCGGCAGTGTTGCTTGGCGGGCCAAAGGAAGAATGGCCGGCTGATTTGAAGGAGCAGCTGAAGCAGGCGCAAGCTAAGGGTGACCTTTTGATTGGGGTCGACCGGGGAGCGCTGCTTTTGCTGGAATTAGGTTTTAAGCCGGATTTGGCAATCGGGGATTTTGACTCGCTGAAGGCTGATGAACTGGCCTGGGTAGAAGGGACGGTCGCGGATATCCGCTATTCGGTGCCCAAGAAGGACTGGACTGATTCAGAATTGATGCTGGGGATTGCTTTTGGCGATTATAAGATTGACCAGCTAAAGGTTTACGGGGCTACTGGCGGCCGGCTTGACCACGCGGCGATCAATGCTTTTGGCATTTTGAACCCGGACCTGCGCAAGTATGCCAACCAGCTGACCTTGATTGACAAGCAGAATCTGATTTTTTACCGGCAAGCTGGCAGCTACGAGATTAAGCAGCAGGACTATAGCTACTTTGGGGTGACCTGCCTTCTGCCGGTAGAAGATTTGACGATTGAGGGGGCCTTGTATGACCTGGCTCCTTATAGCGGCGACTATCTACGCTCCTTTACTTCTAATGAGTTTTTGCCAGATAAGGATAGCTGCCGGTTATCCTTGAAGAAAGGCTTAGTAGCGGTTGTTTATTCTAAAGATTTAGACCGCTACCAAATGGCTTGATTTGCAAAAGATAGTTTAATTAATATTATAAAAAAGTCTCGCTGAAAAGCGGGACTTTTTCGCGCCTTTGACGTGATTTTACAAAGAAATGCAAATATTCCTCCGTGAAATCGCTTATCGATAAATAGCTTATTTGTATAATAAAAGTTAAGGGATATTATCTCAAACTATTGTGTGTTTATAGAGGTAAGTCATATGGAAAATAAAGCGAAAAAAAGATGAAGCAAGTGCAGCTGAAACGACGGCAGACTCAGACTCAGCCAGCCAGAAGGCGCAAGCAGCCAAGACGGCTGATGATGAAGCTCAAGCAGCTTTGGCTGACCAAGAAGGCAAGGTAAGCCAAGCTCAAGATAAGGTTAATCAAGAGAAAAAGGAAGTTGACCAGGTAAACGGCCAGGTTAAGGAACTGACCGACACGGATAACGAGGCTAAGGCTGCCAGCGACGCCGCAAATAAAGACTTAGCTGCAAAGAAGGCAGCCGAAAGCGAAGCTGAGCAGGAATACCAGGCTTTACCTAAGGTAGTGGCCAATGACGCCTTGAAAAGGAAAAATTGACTAAGGCGCAAGAAGCAACTTCTGCCGCTCAAAAGACGGCTGATGAAAAGGCTGACGCGCTCAAGGCCGCTGACGCTAAGCTTGTTCAAGCCAAACAAGAACTCGCAAGCGCCGAAAGCAACCTGTCTGCTAAGCAAGCAGCTTTGACTACGGCAAATGAAACTCTTGCTGCGGCTAAGCAGGAAAAGACTGCTGATGCCCAAAAGGCATTGGAAGCCGATAAAGAAGCTTCTGCAGCAGACAAGGCAGCACAAAGCAAACTGGCCAGCGTAAACAAGGAAGCAGCGGATTTGGCACTTACTGAAGCAAAGAAGCACCTGGCTATTTTGGAAGCTTTGGAAGAAGCAAACGAGCCGAGCGAAACTCCAACCACTCCAAGCGACAACAAGCCGAGCGAAACTCCGACTACTCCAAGCGAAGACGAACCAAGTGAAAGTCCGGCTGACTCCGGGGAAACCGAAACTATCGTAATTCCGGCTGGCAAGACTGAAACCAAGGCAACTGGCAAAAAGCAAGCGCAACTTTGCCGCAAACCGGCGAAAGCCAGAATAAGTCCGCCTTTTTGGCAGGGATTGTGGCACTGCTGGCCAGTGCCAGTCTCTTTGCCTTTGGCCGGCGTAAGAAGAACGAAAAGTAATTGTATAAACAATAAAAGTGTTGGAAAAGCGACTCTATTTCAGAGCCGCTTTTTGTATACAGCTTTTTTAAAAAATTAGAATAGTATATTTACATTTTAATTTTTCAGTAGTATTATTTTAAGCATATTTGGAAATGCTTTATTATTTTACGAGGAGGAGAGAAATGACGTTAAAATATGCCAGCAAGTGGAAGTTGCTGGTCTTTGCGGTCTTCGCCGCCGCAAAGGCACTGCAGGCGGTTTTTATCGCTTATGTCTTCCAGGAATTCATTAATTTTGCCGGAAATCCTAAGGGGAGTTTATTACAATTAACTATTAAAGCAGTTGTGGGTATTGTCCTTTTTGCCTGCCTGGCCTTAATCTACCAAATTATTCAGGCGAATATTATCAAAGACGTCAACCTGAAGATCAAGGAGCAGGCAACAAAATATTTGTTGTATTCAGATAATTCTGATCCCAAATTTGACCTGTCCTTTATGACTAATGACCTCAAGCAAGTGGAAAGTCACCGGGTGGAAGCTGAACTGGACATTATTTTCAATGGCCTGCAGTTCATCGCGGCATTTGCGGCAGCCATGCTGTCTTCCTGGGCTTTATCCTTGATTTTCCTGGTCGCCTCCCTGGCTCCCGGCCTTTTGCAGAATGTTTTCGGGCCCAAAATTGAAGCTGCTTCTTCTGCCTGGGAAGGGGAGAACAGCAAATATACTGAGGCAATGACGGACACCATCAATTTTTCCGCTTTTGCCAGACTCTATGACGCTGAATACAGTATTTACAGCAGAATGCTCCACTACAGCCAGAGAATGGAAACGGCCCTGGCCAAGATGAAAAAGGCGGAAATGGTGACGACAGAAGTCATCACTTCCTTTGCCTACGTCTGCAGCATGATCATTCCTTTCAGCCTGGGGATCTACTTTGTGACTCAAGGGCAGATCACTTTGGGGACCTTCATGATGATCTCCCAGCTGGCCAACAACTTTATCAATCCTATTGTCGGTATCTTTTCTTCGGTCAATGACATTAAAACCAGCAATCCGATCTGGGAAAAGTTTACTGCCGTGGCAGATTTTACAGCAAAAGAAAGTGCTGCGGACCGGGATGAATTTAAGGAACTCTCTTTAGACGATGCAAGTGTGCAAAGAGGTGACCGGAAGCTTTTAAACAATCTCGATTTGACTGTTAAAAATGGTGAAAAAGTCTTGCTGGAAGCACCGTCTGGCTGGGGCAAGACAACCTTGCTTAACGTCTTGGTTGGCCGGATCAAGCTGGCAGATGGACATTACGAGATCAACGGTGAAGACGCCAATGGTGACTGGAGCAAGGACCACGAGTACTTCTCCTTTGTCCAGCAGAAGCCTTATATTCTTGACGATACAATCGAATATAATATCTCTTTAGGCAGGGAAGTCAGCCGGGAAGACCTGCTGGCAGTTTGTCAAAAAGCCGGTTTAACCAGCTTGATTGAGGAAAAAGGTCTGGACTACCAAGTCGGAAAAGAAGGCAAAAACTTGTCCGGCGGTCAGGGGCAGCGGCTGGAAATTGCCAGAGCTCTGCTGGCCAAGCGGCCGGTATTATTGGCCGATGAAGCGACCTCAGCCCTGGATCCCCGCTTGTCCAAGCAAATTCACCAGACAATTCTACAGAATTTCCCTGGCACCGTAATCGAAGTAGCTCACAAGATTTCAAATGAAGAAATAGCTATGTTTGACCGGGTGGTCAATTTAGCCGAGAAGTAACAAAACAGGCAGCTCAATGAGCCGCCTGTTTTTGTTGTTGATGAATTTTTGTCAAAAATAAAACCCGGCAGATCATTGATCTACCGGACTCGTTTCGTCACTAGACACGGGTAACTTTACCAGACTTCAAAGTCTTGGTTGAAACCCAAACGCGCTTAGGCTTGCCGTTTACAAGAATGCGAACTTTTTGAAGGTTTGGCTTCCAAGAACGACTTGATGAGTTCAAAGCGTGTGAACGCGTGTTACCAAAAGTGGTCTTCTTACCGGTTACGAAATCTTTTGCCATGCTGCTAAACCCCCTTTACATGTCATATCATACTATTAGACTTTACCATAAAGTTTGACCTTTTTCAATTATTATTTTGAAAAGTATTTTCCAGAAAATAAAGTTGGAACTGTTAGCTTTTGATCTCGTTATGATAAAATAAGGATGTATATTGGAAATAAGACGGAGGATAAACATGGCTGTTAAAATCAAGACAAAGTATGGTTTGATTGATATTTCAAACGGTGTAATTGCAACTGTTGTTGGTGGTGCAGCTACGTCTAACTATGGCGTTGTCGGTATGGCATCCAAGAATGCCATCAGAGACGGAGTCGACAGCATTTTGAGCCGGGCAAACTACAAGCGCGGCGTCGTTGTTAAGTCTGACGAAAATCAAGTAACTGTTGATGTCTATATTATTGTTGGCTACGGCTTGAAAATTTCTGAAGTAAGTCGTAATGTACAAGACAGTGTCAAATATAACTTAAGAAGCCAGCTGGGGATCGACACCAAGGCGGTCAACGTCGTTGTTCAAGGTGTAAAGGTTCTCGACGACTAGATAAGTGGAGGATTCAATATTGGTTTTAAGTGAAATTAGCAGTAAAGAATTTAGAGACATGGTGCGGATTGCCTCTCACCGGATGAGCAAGAACGTGCAATTCGTCAATGATCTAAATGTTTTCCCAGTTCCTGACGGCGACACTGGCACGAATATGAATCTCACGATGGAAAGCGGGGCTAAGGCCGTTTACGAAAACGCAAGCAGCAGTGTCGGCGACTTGACCGAAAGCCTGGCTAAGGGGATGCTGATGGGCGCGCGCGGCAACAGTGGGGTTATCACCTCCCAGCTCTTCCGCGGCTTCTACAAGGCAACTCAAGGCAAGACCACTTTGAACGCCCAGGAATTGGCAAATGCCTTTAGCAATGGTGTAGCTACTGCCTACAAGGCTGTGATGAAGCCGGTTGAGGGGACCATCTTGACTGTGGCCCGGGTCGGCGCTCAAGCAGGTGCTAACAAGGCAAATGAAACCGATGATGTAGAAGAAGTAATGCAGGCGATCGTTGAAGGCGCCAAGGAAGCTTTGAAGAGCACTCCTGACCTGCTGCCAGTTCTTAAGCAAGTCGGTGTGGTTGACTCCGGCGGCCAAGGTCTGGTCTTTATCTATGAAGGCTTCCTGGAAGGCCTTTTGGGTGAAAACTTCGATGACAAGTACGTGCCAGATGCTGACGAAATGAACTCCTTGATCAACGCTACCCACCACCAGGCAGTGCAAGGGCAACTGGCAACTTCCGACATTGCCAACGGCTACTGTACTGAAATCATGGTTGACCTCAAGGCTGACGTGCCAAACAAGAAGCCATTCGACCTGGAAGAATTCAGAAGCTACCTGTCAGAACTGGGTGACTCCCTCTTAGCAGTTTCTGACGGAGAAATCGCCAAGGTTCACGTTCACACTGAATACCCAGGCAAGGTCTTCCTTTACGGGTCACAATTCGGCCAATTGGGCAAGATCAAGATCGACAACATGCGGATTCAGCACGAAACGATCGTTGACAACGAGCAAGAACAACAAGAAAGCGTTGACTTTGCAGTGATCGCAGTGGCTTCCGGCAACGGTGTCCGCAAGCTCTTTGAAAGCGAAGGGGTCAACCGAATCATCTCCGGCGGGCAAACCATGAACCCTTCAACTCAAGACATCATGGACGCCATCACCAAGTCTGGCGCCAAGCAGGCGATCATCCTGCCAAACAACGGCAACATCATCATGTCCGCCAAGCAGGCTGCTGAAGTTGCTGAAATCCCAGTCGGCATCGTGCCTTCCAAGACTATCCAGCAAGGTTTAACTGCTATGCTGGCCTTCAACCCGGAAGCCAGTGTTGACGCGAACGTTGAAGCCATGACTAATGAACTTGGCTCTGTCAAGTCCGGTGAAGTAACCCGGGCAACCCGTGACACTGAAATCAACGGCGTTGAAATCCACAAGGGCGACTTCATTGGTATCGTTGATGGCACTATTGTGGTTGACGACGTTGATCCAATTGTCGCAACTGTCGCTATGACAGAAAAGATGCTGGATGAAGACTCTGAAATCGTGACCGTGATGTACGGCAGCGATGCTACTGAAGAAGAAGCCCAGGCAGTTGTTGACCGCCTGGAAGCAGCTCACGAAGATGATGACTACGAATTCGAAATTCACGACGGTGGCCAACCAGTTTACAACTTCTTGATTTCTGTAGAATAATGACTTTAAACGAAGCTATTTTCAGACCGGTGACGGCCTTGAAGGGCGTGGGGGCCAAGACGGCAGAAGCTTTGCAGTCGCTGGGCATTTACAGCATCTACGACTTGCTCTTCTACTTCCCTTACCGCTATGACGAACTGGAGAACCTGCCGCTGGACCAGCTGGAGGACGGACAGAAGGTCATGCTGAAGGGGATCGTGGCCACCAACCCCTACCAGAATTACTTTGGCTACCACAAGAGCCGGGTCAGCTTCAAACTACGAATTGATCATGATATTATCATGGTCAATTTTTTTAACCAGCCATGGCTGACCAAGCAGCTGAGCGTGGGCCAGGAAATCGCCGTCTATGGCAAATATGACCTGAGAAAGCAGAGCCTGTCAGCTTATAAGCTCTTAGCCAATAAAAACAGTGATGACGGGATGGCGCCGATTTATTCGGTCAACCGGCAGATCAAGCAAAAGAAGCTGCAGACCATGATCGACCTAGCGATTGCCGAAAGCATGGATGAGATCGGCAATGCTGTGCCAGAGGACTTGCGGAAGCACTACCGGCTCATGGCTGACCAGGACCTGGTCATCGCCATGCACCACCCTAAAGACCTGACTGAGGCTAAGGAGGCCCGCCGAAGCGCTGTTTTTCGGGAATTCTTCCTCTTTCAAATGCAGCTGGCCTTGATGTCCAGCCAAAATAAGAGCCACAGTGGTTATGCCAAGCATTACGACCTGGAAGAAATCGGCAAGCTGACCAAGTCTCTGCCTTTTGCCCTGTCTCCTGACCAGAAAAAGGTGATTAATGAGATTTTTGCCGATATGTTTGTTGACCAGCAGATGCAGCGCCTTCTTCAGGGGGACGTTGGGTCCGGGAAAACCGTAGTGGCCGTGTTTGCCATTTACGGGGCAGTGACGGCTGGCTACCAGGCCGCCTTGATGGTGCCAACTGAAATTCTGGCCAACCAGCACTATCACAAAATTTCCGCCATGCTGGAAGATTTCGGCGTCCGGGTAGCCCTCTTAACGGGATCAACTAAAACCATGGAGCGGCGGGAAATCTACAAGGAGCTGGCTGATGGCATCATCAATGTGGTGATCGGCACCCATGCCTTGATCCAAGAGCAAGTGGCCTTTAAAAAGCTGGGCCTGGTTATTATCGACGAGCAGCACCGTTTTGGCGTTGTCCAGCGCCTGGCCTTGATCAACAAGGGGGACCGGCCGGATATCCTGGCCATGACGGCGACCCCGATTCCCCGTTCATTGGCCTTGACTGTTTATGGCGACACCGCCTTGTCAGAAATCAGACACCTGCCAGCCGGCCGTAAGCCGATTAAATCCTACTGGAAGACCAGCAGCCAGCTAGATGAGGTGTATTCATTGATGCGCCAGCAACTGGCGGAAGGCTTCCAGATTTATGCGGTTACGCCCTTGATCAGTGAGTCGGAAACGATTGACCTGGAAAATGCTGAAGCCCTGCACGACAGGCTGGCCGGTGAATTTCCAGACCAGGAAGTTGTCCTTTTGCATGGGAAAATGGCGGCAGCTGACAAAGAGCAGATCATGGACCGCTTTGCGGCAGGGGAGGTCGATATTCTGGTTACTACCAGCGTGATTGAAGTTGGCGTTGACGTGGCCAATGCCAACTTGATGGTCATCTTTGACGCTGACCGCTTTGGCTTAAGCCAGCTCCACCAGCTGCGTGGCCGGATCGGCCGGGGGCAGACGCAAAGCTACTGCGTCTTTTTAGCTGACCCGAAGACAGAAGCCGGCAAGCAGCGAATGAAGATCGTGGCTGAAACTAACGACGGCTTTAAGCTCGCCGAAGAAGACCTCAAGATGCGGGGCGAGGGTGACCTCTTTGGCAAGGCTCAGTCAGGCCTGCCGGAATTCAGGACGGGCAGCGTTGTCAGCGACTACCAGGTCATGGTGGTAGCCAGGGATGAGGCCAAGCGGATCGTCCAGGCTGATCCGGACCTGAAAGCAGAAAAGTTGGCAGACCTGCAAGCTGTGATAAAATATAAGAAAATCGTACAAGCGAGAGCTTAGTCCAATATAGAAAAAGAGATTATTGATGAGAAAAATCGCGATTGACGCCATGGGCGGGGAAAACGCTCCTGAGGCGATTGTAGAAGCAGTTTTAAAGGCCAAGCCTGAACTGCCGGAAGACAAGTTTATCTTCTTCGGCGATGAAGGCAAGCTGAAAGAGCTGCTGCCAGCAGGCGATGACCAGATCGAAATCGTGGCCACCACGGAAGTTATTCTTGATGAAGATGAGCCAGTCAAGGCCATGCGGACCAAGAAGGATTCTTCCATGGTCGTGGCAGCTAACTGGGTCAAGGAAGGCAAGGCAGACGCTTTGCTGTCACTAGGCAATACCGGGGCCCTGTTAACCTGCGGGATCTTCATTGTCGGCCGGATCAAGGGCGTGGCCCGGCCAGGCCTCATGCCGACCATGCCAGTTGAATCTTCAGATGACGGCTTCAACATCATTGACGTTGGCGCTAATGCTACTAGCAAGCCGGAATACCTGCTGCAATGGGCGGAAATGGCCTCCTACTATGCGGAAAAGGTCCGTGGCGTTTCCAAGCCAAGAGTAGCTCTTTTAAACAATGGGGCTGAATTTGACAAGGGCGACGACCTGCACAAGGAAGTCTACCAGCTCTTGCAGGGCAGCTCCTTGAACTTCACCGGCAACATTGAAGGGCACGAACTCTTGCAAGGTAAGGCCGACGTTGTGGTCACAGACGGTTTTACCGGCAACGCGGTCTTAAAGAGCATCGAAGGAACGGCCAGCGTCATCATCCACATGCTGAAAGACGGCCTTTTGAACAATGGTGTTAAGGCCAAGCTGGGGGCCCTGCTGGCTAAAGACGCCTTGAAGTCTGTAGCCAGCCGCTTTGACACGGCCAAGTATGGCGGGGCGGTTTTGCTCGGCTTAAACTCACCAGTCGTCAAGCAGCATGGCCGGTCAGACGCCCGGGCCGTCTACTACGCGGTTAAGCAGATCGACAAGATTTTGGCTGAAGACTTAACAAATACCTTTAAGCAAGAATTCAGCAAGTAAGGATAAGAAAAAGAAAATAGCCCAAGCAAGCGGGCAGTTAGAAATTATAGGAGAAAGAATAATGACTGAAGCAGAAATTTTTGACAAGATTGCCACTTTGATCGCTGACAACTTCCAGCTGGACAAGGACAAAATCACTATGGACACTAACTTTACCAAGGATCTGGACGCTGACTCCATCGACTTGGTAGAATTCATCATGCAGATGGAAGACGAATTCGGCGCTGAAATTCCTGATGAAGACGCTGCTAAGATTATCACAGTCGCTGACGCGGTAGCTTACATCAAGAGCCACCAAGGCTAAAGTGCATTGAAAACGAAATGAAAACAACTAATATTTAATTAGCATTTGCCAAAGAAAGATCTGCGGCAAATGCTTTTTTTGTGGTCTCTTTCCAGGAAATGGCGACAAATATGATAAAAAGCAAACAATAATTTAATGATTATGATGTGGATTGGCAGAAATGATGAAGAAATAACTAAAAAGCACTAGAAAAAATAATTAAAAAACTATTGCAAGAGATTTGAAAAAGGTTAAAATTTACTAGTGTAGTATTTATTTACTGACTAATAATTATTTTGAAGGAGAAAAAAGTTGGATAATCAGCAAAACGTTTTACTAGACGTCGAAAAGCTTCATACCGGCTACCGCCTGCAGGGCAAGTTCTATGACGCGGCTGATGGCATCGGTTTTACTCTCAAGCGCAACGAAGTTTTGGCTATTGTCGGCGAAAGCGGCTGCGGCAAGAGTACGATTGCCTCCAGCATCGTTGGCCTGTATGACCGGAAAAACACCCGGGTCGAAGGAGAAATTAGGTACAAGAACCTGAACTTGGTCAATTTGAGTGAGGATTTGTTTAACCAAGTTCGCGGCAACAATATTGGCATGATTTTTCAAGACCCGATGGCCAGTTTGAACCCTTTGATGAAGGTTGGGGACCAGGTAGCGGAAGCCTTGCTTTACCATACGGATATGAACAAGCAGCAGCGCCGTGACCGGGTGATTGAACTCTTCAATCAAGTAGGGATGCCTAAGCCGGAAGCCATGTATGACATGTACCCGCATGAACTTTCCGGTGGTTTGCGGCAAAGAGTCGTCATCGCGATGGCGGTGGCCTGCAAGCCGGAAATTATCATTGCTGACGAACCAACGACTGCTTTGGACGTGACCATTCAAGCCCAGATCCTGGACCTGCTCAAGAAGATCCAGAAAGAATCGGACTCTGGCATCATTTTGATCACCCACGACTTGGGCGTTGTAGCGGAAACGGCTGATGAAGTAGCCGTGATGTATGCGGGGCAAATTGTAGAAAAAGCTGATGTGAAAACTTTGTTTACTCATCCTTTGCACCCGTACACCCGGTCACTGTTAAATTCCATTCCACAGTCAGATGATGACAAGGATGACCTGCATGTAATCCAGGGAACTGTTCCTTCACTGAAAAACATGCCGCGGACCGGCGACCGCTTCGCGGCTAGAATTCCTTGGATTCCAGCTGAAGCGCATGAAGCAGACCCGCAGCTGCACGAAGTTGAGCCAAATCACTTTGTCCGCTGCACCTGCTGGAAGACTTTCCACTTTCAAGATGAAGGATAGGTAGCAAGTATGGCAGAAGAAATTATCCAAGTTAAAGATCTGAAAGTCCACTACCCAATCCGGTCGGGCTTTTGGAACAGAATTACTGATTATGTCCGGGCAGTTGACGGGGTTTCTTTTTCAATCAAGGAAGGGGAAACTTATGGCTTGATCGGTGAATCAGGCTCCGGCAAGTCCACGACTGGCAAGGCAATCGTTGGCGTGGAGAAGGTGACCAGCGGGCAGATTCTCTACAAGGGTGAAGACATAACCAAGGAATCCGTCCGCCGGAAGATGAACTACAACAAGGACGTGCAGATGATCTTCCAGGACTCCATGTCCAGTCTTAACCCCCGCAAGCGGATTGAAGACATTATCGCAGAACCGATCCGGAACTTTGAAAACTTGACCACTGACCAGGAACGTGACCGGGTCCAGGAGCTGCTGAGCATCGTCGGGATGCCAAGTGATGCGATTTACAAGTTTCCCCATGAATTTTCCGGTGGTCAGCGGCAGAGAATTGGGATTGCCCGGGCAGTTGCCACTAATCCGAAATTAATCGTGGCCGATGAGCCAACGAGTGCTTTGGACTTGTCAGTTCAAGCCCAGGTTTTGAACTTCATGAAGCACATCCAACAGCAGTACAACATTGCCTTCTTGTTCATTTCCCATGACCTGGGCGTGGTCAAGCACATGTCAGAAAACCTGGCAATCATGCACCGGGGCCGGTTGGTGGAAGTGGGCAGCCAGGAAGAAATTTACAAGAATCCGGCGCACATTTATACCAAGCGCCTCTTGTCCGCGATTCCGAAGGTTGATGTTGAACACCGGGCGGAACACGCGGCTAGACGGCGGGAAATCGAACGGGAATTTTTGCAGGACCAGGCAAACTGGTATGATGCAGATGGCCGGGTCTACCCATTGACCGAGGTTGGCCCCAACCACCAGGTAGCCCTGCCTAAAGAGCAGATCAAGGGAGGAGAATAGCAAATGTGGAAAACAGTCTTAAGACGGGTTTTGATCATGATCCCGCAATTGATCCTGCTTAGCATTATTGTCTTCATGCTGGCCAAAATGATGCCAGGGGATCCCTTTACCGGTTTGATCAACCCTAACTCAAGTCCTAAGGAAATTGCCGGCTTAA
Source organism: Lactobacillus leichmannii (assembly GCF_024701915.1). Lineage (NCBI taxonomy): Bacteria > Bacillati > Bacillota > Bacilli > Lactobacillales > Lactobacillaceae > Lactobacillus > Lactobacillus leichmannii. The sequence goes on from NZ_QOCY01000042.1 coordinate 64,570, forward strand.
AGCAGGCATATGGTTTGAATGACCCGGTACCGGTGCAATACGTACGCTGGATTAAGAACCTCTTGCATGGTGATTTGGGGCAAAGCTACATCCAGCACGTCCCAGTAGCATCTTTGATTGCCGACCGGGCCCAGAACACTTTCTGGCTTTCGCTTTTGTCAACCATCATTCTTTACGGCATTGCTATCCCGATGGGGATCAGCGCCGGCAAGCATGAAGGTGAATGGCAGGACCGGGCAATCTCAGTTTTTAACTACGTGACATATGCTATCCCAGGCTTTGTCTTCTACCTGCTGGGCCTTTGGCTTTTCGGCTTTACTCTGGGCTGGTTTCCGATCAGCGGGACGGTTGCCGCCAATGCCAGTGGCTTCTGGGGAGTTTTCTTTAGCCGCCTGCAGCACATGATTTTGCCGGCAATTCTCTATGCGATCATCGCCACGACTGGGACAGTGCAATACCTGCGGACCGGGATCATTGACAACAAGGTGGAAGACTATGTTAAGACTGCCCGTAGCAAGGGCGTGCCGGAAAAAGTCGTCTTCAACAAGCACATCTTGCGGAATTCTTTCCTCCCGATCGCTGCCTTTATGGGGAACACCATCACCGGTCTGCTTGGCGGGTCACTGATCATTGAAACGGTCTTCTCCTTCCCGGGGATGGGGAAGCTTTTCCTTGACTCAATCAGCCAGCGTGACTATACCACTTTGACGGCTTTGATTATGATTTTCGGGACCTTGACCCTGCTGGGCAACCTGCTGTCTGACATTATCATGAGTCTGGTTGACCCGAGAATTCGCGTGAAGTAGAGGTGAAATGATGGCTTTATTTACTGTTGGTAAAAAGAAGCAGGATGACCGGGCCCAAATTCCACCATCCGCTTTAAAGATTACTTTTAGAGAAATTTTTAAAAGCAAGGCTGCGACTATAGCCTTTTGCACCATTGTCGTTATTTTGCTACTTACCTTTGGCGGTTCTTTATTCCTTGACAGCAGCAAGGTTACTGAAATGCACATTTTGGAATCATACGCCGGCTGGGGACAAAACGGCCACTTGTTGGGAACTGATGACGGTGGCCGGGATATTTTGAATCTGTTGATCATGGGCGGGCGCAACTCGATTATGATTGGTCTCTTGGTCACTCTTTTCTGTGAACTGGTTGGCTTAATAGTCGGCCTTGTAGCCGGCTACTATGGCGGCACTACTGACTCCATCATCATGAGAATCGTCGACTTCGTGCAGATTTTGCCGCAAATGCCAATTTTGATCGTTTTGGTAACGGTTCTGCCAAACTATAATGCCATGACTTTGGTTCTGCTGATTTCGATGTTCGGCTGGACGGGTGAAGCCAGATACTACCGGTCATTCATTCTGTCACAAAGAGAAAGAGACTATGTTCTGGCGTCTAAGACTTCAGGCTCTTCAAATACCAAGATCATGTTCCAGGAAATTCTGCCAAATATTGCATCAATGATCATCATCGATGTCGTTTTGAGCGTTTCCGGCAACATCGGGATTGAAACTGGCCTGTCTTTCATCGGCTATGGTTTGCCAACCAATATTCCATCTTTGGGGACCTTGATCGGTTTTGCCAGTGACCCGGTTAACATCATTGACCGGCCGTGGCTCTGGCTGCCGGCAACTGTCCTACTTTTGGTGATCTGCTTGAGCATCAACTATGTCGGCCAGGCCCTGCAAAAGGCTGGCGACGCCCGGCAAAGAGAAAACTAAAGAAATTAGTATTAAATTAAATTTCTCATTGACTTTTAAAAATGAAAATGTTAAAGTAAAAGGCATGAAAGATAAACTTTGTGAATTGCTATCTCGATAACTATTCATATGCTGTGTGTTTTATCTTTTGAATATATTGTGTGGAGGTAAATTAAATTATGAAGAGAAGAATGCTCGGAACATTTGGAGTACTTCTGGCCGGGGCAGCTTTGCTGGCCGGTTGCGGCAAGAGCAGCTCCAGCTCCAGCTCCAGCAACAGCGGGGCTAAGGATGCCAAGAAATTCCCGGAAGCTACGGCAACTGCAACTGCCAAGAAGGGCGGCAGCATCACTGTCGCAGAAGAATCTGACACGCCAGTCAAGGGTGTTTTCTTGAACGAACTTTCCGACAGCGCACCCGACTCAGACTTTATGGCTTTTGGGAATGAAGGTCTGTTTGCAACCGATGATCAATACAAGATCAATAACAAGGGTGCCGCTACCTTCAAGATGGACCGGCAGGCCAAGACGGTCACTATCGAAGTTAAGAAGGGGGTCAAGTGGTCTGACGGCAAGCAGGTAACTGCCAAGGACGTTGAATACTCTTACGAAATCATCGCCAACAAGGCCAGCCAGTCATCCCGCTACACCAGCTCACTTGCCGACATCGTCGGCTTGGCAGAATACCACGATGGCAAGTCCAAGAAGATCTCTGGGATCGAAATGCCTGATGGTGAAAGCGGGCGCAAGGTGGTTCTGCACTTTAATCTGCACTTTAAGGAAATGAAACCAGGCATGACCCAGTCCGGTAACGGCTTCTTCTGGGAATATGCCGCACCTTACCACTACTTGAAGGATGTACCGTTCAGCAAGTTGCAATCCAGTGACAAGGTCCGGAAGAATCCACTCTTCTTTGGTCCTTACAAGCTCTCCAAGCTGGTCCGGGGCCAATCAGCTACTTGGGTAAGAAACCCTTACTACTACCGTGGCAAGGCCAAGCTGGACAAGATCACTATCTCTGTGATCTCACCAAATTCAGCTTCCCAGTCAATCAAGTCCAAGAAGTTTGACATGATTGACGTTGTTAACTCCCAATGGAAGGAAGTTAAGGGGACTAAGGGCTATAACTTCGTTGCCCATATTCCATTGTCATACTCATACATGGGCTTCAAGGTCGGCAAGTGGGACAAGAAGACCGGCTCAGTCAAGATGAACAAGAACTCTAAGATGAGCAACCGCTATCTCCGTCAAGCCATGGGTTATGCCATGAACGTTGATGAAGTAACCCAGCACTACACCCAAGGCTTGTCTTTCAGAGTTAAGACTCTAGTGCCAGAAGCCTTCGGTGACTTTTATGACAAGAGCGTGAAGGGCTTCCCACTGAACATCAAGAAGGCCAACGCTTTGTTGGACAAGGCCGGCTACAAGAAGAAGAAGGGTGAAACCTACCGCCGGGATCCAAATGGTAAGAAGTTGACCATCCACTTGGCAGCCATGAGTGGGACTTCAACCTATGAAGCAACCGTGCAAAACTACCTCCAGCAATGGAAGAAGATCGGCCTGCACGTAACTTTGACCACTGGCCGTTTGATCGAATTCAACTCCTTCTATGACAAGATTCAAAACGATGACCCATCAGTAGACGTCTTCATGGGCGCATGGTCCCTGTCCAGTGAACCTTCCCAAGATGACCTCTACGGTCCTAAGGCTCCTTACAACTATGAACGTTTTGCAACTAGTGAAAACACTAAGCTGCTGAAGGAAATGAACAGTGACAAGGCCTTTAACCACAGCTACCGGGTACAAAAGTTCCACGAATGGCAACAATACATGCAAAAGGAAGCCTTTGTAATTCCTTTGACTAACTCATACTCGATCACTGCGGTTAACAGCAAGCTGGTCAACTACTCAACTAAGCCATCAAAAGCAGCTACCCTGTGGTACGAAACTGGCTTTAAGAAGTAAAAGATAATAAATAATTTCTCAAAAGAGGAGGTTTTCCCTCCTCTTTTTTCTGTTCTCCCGGCTTAGGGCCCGGTCTTGCCGCTTTTGTTATGGTAAACTATATTATGTAGCAATTTAGCAAAAGGACTCTTGATTGATGAAAAGACTAACGAAAATAACGCTTTGCCTGCTAGTGGCCCTAAGTCTGGCGGCCTGCGGGCAAAAGACGGAGAAAAGCAAGCAAAATGGCAACAGCGGGGCAGAAGATGCCATGCAGTTCCCAGTGGCTACCAGTTTTGCCAAGACTAAAAAGGGCGGCGGCATCAAGGTAGCCTTAGAAACTGATACTCCTTTCACGGGGATTTTTTCTGATGAACTGGCTGATTCAACAACTGATGCCACTTTGGCCCAGTTTGGCTCTGAATCTTTATTTGACACGGACAACAGCTACAATATCACAGACAGCGGGGCGGCAAGCTTCAGCCTGGACCGGCAGGCCAAGCAGATCACCATTAATATAAAAAAAGGGGTCAAGTGGTCTGACGGCAAGCAGGTCGTTGCTAAAGACGTGGAATATGCCTATGAAGTAATTGCCAACAAGGCTACAAAAAGTTCTCACTATACTTCTTCCTTGCAGGATGTGGCGGGCTTGAAGGAATACCATGACGGGAAAGACAAGACGATCAGCGGGATTGAAATGCCGGATGGGGAAAATGGCCGCAAGGTCGTGATTCACTTTAAAGAAATGCACCCGGGGATGCTGAAGTCCGGTAACGGCTACTTTTGGGAATCTGCCCTGCCATATCACTACCTTAAGAATGTGCCTTTCAGTAAGCTGAGAACCTGCATCGAAATCCGCAAAAAGCCTGTTTACTTTGGACCTTACAAGGTCCAGAGCATTGAAGCGGGCCAGAAGGTGGTTTGGACCCGCAATGAATACTACTGGCGGGGGACGCCGAGCTTGAGCAAGATCACCATCTCCATTATTTCGCCAAAGTCGGTCTCCACGGCCATTAAAGAAAGAACTTACGACATCATCGAAGTTGTTAACTCCCAGTGGCAGCAGATCAGGACTACCAAAAACTACAGGTTCGTGGCCACGATTCCTTTGAGCTACAACTATCTGGGCTTCAAGCTGGGGAAGTGGGACGAGAAGACCAACTCAGTCAAGATGAATAAGAATTCCAAGATGGCCAATAAGTCTCTGAGACAGGCTATTGGCTACGCGATGAACGTCACCCAGATCCAGCGCAAGTATACGTCTGGCTTGACCTTCCGCATCAAGAGCTTGATCCCGTCGCAATTTGGCGACTACTACGATGACAAGAGCAAGGGTTATCCTTATAACCCAGCTAAGGCGAAAAAGCTTTTGGACAAGGCAGGATACAAGCTCCGGTCGGGGGAAAAATACCGGCGTGACCCGCAGGGGCATAAGCTGGTGATCCACCTGGCTGCCATGACCGGTGACGCCAGCCAAAGCAAGATCATCAACAACTACATTAAGAAGTGGAAAGAAATTGGCTTAAACGTCAAACTGACCACTGGCCACCTGCTGGAATTCAATACTTTTTACAACCTACTCTTCCAAGATGACAGCCAGGTCGACATGTTCATCGCCGGCTGGACTTTAAACAATGAGCCTTCCCAAAATGGCATCTACGGGGCGGGGACCCAGTACAACCTGGAGCGTTTTGCTACCAAGACCAATACCCAGCTTTTGGAAGCGATGGACTCAGATGCCGCCTTTAACATCAACTATCGGATCAAGGTCTTCAAAAAGTGGCAAAGGTACATGCAAGAGCAAGCCTTTGTAATTCCTTTGACCAGTTCCTACAAGATTACAGCCATCAACAAGCAGCTGGTCAACCTCTCTTATGAACCGGCAGAAATGAACAATAGCCATCCATTATGGTATAAAATCGGCTATAAAAAATAATCTGCGACTCTGTTTTGTCCATTTGCCGGACAAGGCAGAGTTTTTTTCTTGGATTTAGGTAAAAAAGCCGCCCTTATGGCGGGCTTTTGATATAATTCTTAGTGTTATGAAAGGATGTATAGTTCATGGTCTCAACTAAATTTATTAAAATGCTGGATGAAAAATACGGGATCCGCTTCAAGGATGTCCGCTTGCTGGAGGAAGCCTTTACCCATTCCTCCTATGTCAATGAAAATCCCGGCAAAACTTTGGGGAATTATGAAAAGTTGGAATTTCTGGGAGACGCGGTATTGGAATTCACAGTCTCTGACTACCTTTACCGCCACTTCCAACACTTAAATGAAGGGGAACTGACAAGATTGAGATCAAATATCGTCCGCACTGAAGGCTTCTCAAAAGTGGCCCTGGACTGCGGCTTTAAAAAAGAAATCAAACTGGGCGTTGGTGAGGAAAAAGCTGGCGGCCGCAAGCGCAAGGCCCTTTTGGAAGACGTCTTCGAAGCCTTCAACGGTGCCTTGTTCTTAGACCAGGGGATTGAAGCTGTTGAAAAGTTCCTTAGACAGACCGTTTATCCTTTAATCGCGGCTGGCTACTTTACCCCGTCCCGGGACTTTAAGACGGACCTGCAGGAACTTTTGCAGCAAAACGGCAGCGTGACCATCGAATACCGGGTGTTGAATGAGAGCCAGCAGCCGCCCCACTTTGAAGTTGAAGTCCTGGTCGACGGAAAGAAGCTAGCTAGCGGGGAAGGACGCAACAAGAAGAAGGCTGAGCAGGACGCGGCCAGCCACGCCTTGGAGCACTTGAATGGAGGAAAATAGTGCCTTTAACTAGTTTGATTTTGGAAGGCTTCAAGTCTTTTGCAGACAAGACGGTGATTGACTTTACTAAGGGGATTACCGGCATTGTCGGCCCTAACGGGTCAGGCAAGAGCAACATTACTGAAGCCATTCGCTGGGTCATGGGGGAAGGCAGTGCTAAATCCCTGCGTGGCCGCAACATGAAAGACGTGATTTTTGCCGGGAGCCAGTTCCGCAAGCCCTCAAACCGGGCAGAAGTGACCATGGTTTTCGACAACCGACACCGGGAACTGGATTTTTCAGCTGACCAAGTCTCAATTACCAGGCGGATCTTAAAGTCCGGCGACAATGAATACTTGATCAACCAGCAGCCGGTCCGTCTGCGGGATGTCCGGGCGCTCTTTCTGGATTCCGGCATTTCCCAAAACAGCCTGGCTATTATTTCCCAGGGGCGGGTGGACCAGATCCTCAATTCCCAGGCCCGGGAAAGACGAGGAATTTTCGAAGAAGCAGCTGGGGTGCTCCACTTTAAGCAGCAAAAGCAGCAGGCTCAAGGGCAGCTGGAGACGACCAATGACAACCTGATCCGGATCAACGACCTGGTCAACGAGCTGGAGAAGCGGCTGGAGCCCTTGCATGAACAGAGCTCCTTGGCCCAGGAATACCAATTCCAAAAAGCCGCCCTTGATGAGGACTTAAAGACCCTGCTGGCCTTTGAAATCGCCGACTTGGCCCAGGAAGAAAGGGAAGTTTCCCAGAAATTGGCCAAGAGCCAGGAACTTCTAAGCCGGCTGGACGCGGAAGTCAAGCAGTCCCAGGCCAAGCTGGCAGCCAAGCGGCAGGAATTCCAGCTGGAAAGCCAAAAGCGGGACCAGGTGCAAGCGGAAGTCCTTAAATTGGCCAACCGGCTCTCAGAAATCAACACTTCCTTGCAGGTTTCCCAGCAGTCCCGGCAGTTTGACCAGGCAACCAGGCTGGAATACCAAAGACAGCTGGCTGATTTAAAGGAAAATCTGGCGGCTACGGATGCGGAAATCAGCAAATTGGCTGACCAGGAAGCTGAATATGTCGGGCAATTGGATCAGCTGAAAGGCAAAAGACAAAAGCTGGTCGACCAGCTGAAAGAAGACCCGGCCAGCCTCAAGTTGAAAGTAGAAGACCTGCGCTCGCAATATATTCAGACCTTGCAGGACCAAACCAGTGCCAACAACCAGCTTGTTTACCTGGAAGGGGAAATCAAGCGGGCCAAAGAGAGCAAGGACCAGCGCTATGAAGATGCCTCCAGCCAATTGGCCAAGAGCCAGGAAGAACTGGAAGGCTTGCGGTTGAAAGGGCAAAAGCTGCGGGCAGAAATTGACCAGCTACAGGCGGAATTAAAGGAAGCCAGCGACCAATTAGGGAAATTAGCTGCCGAACAGCAGGTTGCCCAAAAGCAGCTGCAGGCAGATTTGACCAACCTCCAGCGGCTGACTGCCCGCCGGGATGCCCTGGTCAATATCCAGAAGCGGCATGATGGCTACTATGCGGGGGTCAAACAGGTTTTAAACCAGCCAGACCGCTTCCCGGGCATTATCGGGGCAGTTGGGGAGCTTTTAACCTTCCCGGCTGACCTGGAAGCAGCCATGACGACTGCCCTTGGCGGCAGCGTTCAAAGTCTGGTAGCTAAAGACCGGATGGCGGCTAAAGATGCCATCCAGCAGTTGAAGGTCAGAAGACTGGGCCGGGCAACTTTTTTGCCCCTGGATGCATTAAGATACCGGGCAATTCCCGCTTCAACCCGGCAGGCTCTGGAACGCTTTGCCGGCTTTCAAGGCCTGGCCAGCGAATTGGTTGAGGCTAAGGGCGATACTGACATTTCAGAAGCTATCCAGTACCTGCTGGGCAGCATCATTATCGTTGACAATATGGACACGGCCCTGGCTGTCTCCAGGCAGATCGGCCACTACCGGGTCGTTACCTTGGACGGGGATGTCATCAGTCCCGGTGGGGCCATGACTGGCGGGGCACGCAACCAGCGGAATAATTCCCCTTTGCAGACAACGGCTGAAATCAACAAGACGACCGCCATGCTGGAGGAATTAGAAAGACAGTTCCATATCAAAGAAGAAAAGCTGGCAGGCTTAGACAAGCAAGTTAAAGACAAGCAGGAGACCCGGGAGCAAATCAGTCGGGACCTGCAGAGTCTGCAGCAGGACTTGAGCGCGGCAGTCTTGACCTTCCAAAGCCAGGAAAAAGAAGTCAAGCGCCTGGAAAGCGCCGTTCAGCTCTACCAGGCCCAGCAGGCTGAACAAGCTGCCTACCTGGCAGATTTGACTGACAAAGTAAAGGCCCAAAAGATTAAGAAGGAAGAGCTGGCCGCTTTGGCCGACCAGCAAAAACGCGACCTGGCCAGCCTACAAGAGACCATTCAGAACTACACTGATTTAAACCAGGGCGTGCAAGAAAAATTGGCTGAGCTTGACCCGCAATTGGCGGTTTTAGCCAACAAGCAGGAAAACCTGCAAGCCAGAAAAGCTGAGCTCGGCCGGCAAAAGGCGGCTATCCAGAAGCAGATCGGGCAGCTGGAAGAAAAACTGGCTGCTTTGGACAATTCCAGTCAATTGTCAGCCAGCAAGAAAGAGGAGCTGGGCCTGGAGAAAGACCGGCTCCTGGCTGAGCAAAAAGACAAGCAGGCTGACCTGGATGCAGCCAGCCAGCTTTTGGGCCAGCTAAACGGGCAAATCAACCAGCTGGAAGCCGTGGCGACCAGAAACTATGACTTGCGAAAAGACGCGGCTAGTGAACAAGAAGAGTTCTCAGTCAAGCTGGCCACGGTTAAAGGCCAGCTCAAGCAGCACCTGGACAGTTTAAGGGAAGACTACTCTTTGACTTATGAAGCCGCGCTTTCCCAGGCCAAGCTGGAAAATACGGAAGAAAACCAGCAGAACCTGCGCCGCAGCGTCAAGCTGCACCGGATGTCTTTGGAAGACATCGGCCCGGTCAACTTGGGCGCGATTGACGAATATAAGGAAGTCAAGGACCGCTATGACTTCTTGAAAGGGCAGCAGAACGACCTGCTGGAAGCAAGAAGCAACCTGCAGCAGTCGATGGATGAATTGGACCAGGAAGTCAAGGACCGCTTCGGTCAGACCTTCCAGCAGATTTCGGCCTCTTTCAGCCGCCTTTTCCCGGTGGTCTTTGGTGGAGGCAATGCCCGCTTGACCTTGACGGATCCGGACGATTTGCTGGAGAGCGGGGTGGAAATCATCGCCCAGCCGCCTGGCAAGAAACTGCAGCGCTTGAGCCTTCTGTCCGGCGGAGAGCGGTCGCTGACGGCGATCACCTTGCTTTTTGCCATGCTGGAAGTCAACCCAGTGCCATTCTGCGTGCTGGATGAAGTGGAAGCGGCCCTGGACGATGCCAATGTCGTCCGCTTTGCCCGTTTCCTGCGCCAATATGACAGCCAGACCCAGTTTATCGTGATTACGCACCGGCGGGGGACCATGGAACAAGCCGACCAGCTCTACGGGGTGGTCATGCAGGAATCCGGGGTATCCCAGATTTTGTCGGTCTCCTTGAAAGATTTAAAAGATGAGGTATAATCGTGGGATTATTTGATCGAATCAAAAAGAGCCTGTTCGGCCAAAAAGACGAAGAAAAGCCAGAAGAAGTCAAGGCTGACCAGGAAGAAGCCGCAGAAGAAAATGCTGAAACAGAAAATGAGGCAGTTGCAGAGACTACTGAAACTTCTGAAGAAGCGGTAGCAGAAAAGGCTGAAGAGCAAGAAGAAACCGCTGATGAAGAATCTACTGAAGCAGCTGAAGAAGAATCTGCTGAAGTTACAGAAGATGTAGAAGAAGAAACAGAAACTACTGAAACTGCAGAAGAAAAGACTGAAGCTGAAGAAGAGACCACTGAACCAGCAGAAGAAAGTACAGAAGAAAAGACAACCGAGCTCTATGAAAAGGGGCTGGAGAAGTCCAACAAGGGTTTTGGTGCCCGCCTCAATGCCTTTTTGGCTAAATTCAGAACGGTTGACGAAGACTTCTTTGACGACTTGGAAGAATTGCTGATTGAATCTGACGTTGGCTATGAGACCAGTGAAGAACTGACTGACCAGCTCAGAGAAGAAGCCAAGCTGCAAAAGGCCAAGAGCCGGGATGACTTAAAGCGGGTCATTGTTCAAAAGCTGGTGGAACTCTATGACGAAAATGCCAACAGCGAAAACGAAAAGCTGGCCTACGATCCAAACGCCAAGCCAAATGTCTACCTCTTCGTCGGCGTCAACGGGGCCGGCAAGACCACTACGGTCGGCAAATTGGCCAAGCGTTTCCACGACCAGGGCAAGAAGGTTCTGTTAGTCGCTGCCGACACTTTCAGAGCCGGCGCGGTTGAGCAGCTGGTTGAATGGGGCAAGCGGACCGGTGTTCCAGTCGTAACTGGCCCAGACAAGGCTGACCCGGCTGCCGTGGTCTACGACGGCTTAGAGCGGGCGATCGCGGAAGAAGCAGACTATCTCTTGGTTGACACGGCCGGCCGTTTGCAAAACAAGGTCAATTTGATGAACGAGTTGGAAAAAATCCAGCGGACCATCAAGAAGCGCCTGCCAGATCAGCCGGCTGAAACCCTCCTGGTTCTGGACGGGTCAACTGGCCAAAACGCCCTCCTGCAGGCCAAGGACTTTGACAAGACGACCAAGCTGTCTGGTTTAGTCTTAACCAAGCTGGACGGGTCCTCCAAGGGTGGGGTGGTTCTGTCCATCCGCCACGAAATGAAGCTGCCAGTCAAATTGGTTGGCCTGGGCGAAAAGGCAGAAGACCTGGCCGACTTTGACGCGGCCAACTATGCCGTCGGCCTCTTCCACGACCTGCTGTAGTTTTAAAAAAGCTGAACCGCTACTTCCGCGCCCGGGTGGCCGAAGTAACCGACCAGGCCCAAGGCCTCACTGGCGAAGAACTGACCACCTTTTTGACCAAGGCTAACCAGGAAACGGTGGCCCACTGCCGCCAGGAAAGTGAAAAGCTTTGGGGCCAGCTCTTTAAGGAAGCCATCAAGCTGTCCAAGCTGACTTTTAATATGGATAAAAATCTCTAAAAGTACTGCACTTGCAGTACTTTTTGCTATACTGGTAATTAGGTGAAAAGGATGGATGAATTGAGCAAAAACGAAGCTCTGGGTGACCTGTACGCCATGTACGGCGCCTTGCTCACCCAGGGCCAGCAGGATTATTTTGAAGATTATTACTACAACGACCTGTCTTTAGGCGAAATTGCCGACAACCGGAATGTTTCAAGACAAGCGGTCTATGACAATTTGCGGCGCAGCGCCAAGTCTTTGGAAAAATACGAAGACAAGCTGCGGCTGCTGGCCAGTTACGGCCAATTGGAAGAAGGCATCAGCCAGGCCTTAGCCAGCCTGGCCGCCGGTGACCAGGAAACGGCCAAATTGCAGCTGGAAGACTTGCTGCAGATAATTAGAGGAGAATAAAATGGCATTTGAAAATTTAAGCGAACGTTTGCAGAAGGCCCTGCGCAACTTGACCGGGAAGGGGAAGATCTCTGAAGAAGACATCAACGCCGCCTCCCGGGAAATCCGCCTGGCCCTGCTTGAAGCCGACGTCAACTTCAAGGTGGTCAAGGACTTTATCAAGACCATCAAAAAGCGGGCCCTGGGCCAGGAAGTGCAGGAATCACTGACTCCAGGCCAGCAGGTCATCAAGATCGTCAATGAAGAACTGACCAAGATGATGGGGGAAGAAGCGGTCGGCTTAACCAAGTCACCGCACATCCCAACTGTTATCATGATGGTCGGTCTGCAAGGTACTGGTAAGACCACCACGGTCGGCAAATTAGCCTACCGCTTGATGAAGGAAGAAAAAGCCCGGCCGTTTTTGATTGCCGGCGACATCTACCGGCCAGCGGCCATTGACCAGCTCGAGCAAATCGGGGCGGACTTAAAGGTCCCGGTTTACAGCGACCCGGAAGAAAAGAGCGTGGCCAAGATTGTAGAAGACGGTCTGGCAGAAGCCGCCGTCCACAGAAACGACTACGTGATCATCGATACGGCCGGCCGGCTGGAAATCGACGAACCTTTGATGAAGGAACTAGAAGAAGTCAAGGCGGTCGCCCAGCCGGACAACATCCTCTTGGTAGTTGACGCCATGACTGGGCAAGCCGCTGCTGACGTGGCCAAGACCTTCAATGAACGCCTGGACGTGACTGGGGTCATCTTGACCAAGCTGGACGGTGACACCCGGGGCGGGGCCGCCTTGTCTATCAGAGCCATCACCGGCAAGCCAATCCTCTTCACTGGGCAAGGGGAAAAGCTGACCGACCTGGAAGTCTTCCACCCGGACCGGATGGCTTCCAGAATCCTGGGCATGGGGGACATGCTGACCTTGATAGAAAAGGCCCAGCAGGACTACGATGCCAAGCAGGCGGAAAAAGTTGCCCAGAAGATGCGGGAAAACACTTTTGACTTCAACGACTTTATCGACCAGCTGGAACAGGTGCAAAAGATGGGGCCGCTGGATGAAATCATGAAGATGATTCCCGGTATGGCCAATAACCCGCAATTGAAGAACTTCTCAATCGATGAGAAGCAGATCGCCCACACCAAGGCCATCGTCTACTCCATGACGCCAGCCGAAAGAGAAGACGAAAGCCTGCTTAACCCGAGCCGGCGCCGGCGGATCGCGGCCGGGTCAGGCGTGCCGATTGTGGAAGTCAACCGGATGATCAAGGAGTTCAAGACGGCCAAGGACATGATGTCCAAGGTGACCAAGGGGAACTTCAAGGACTTGGAGAAATTGCCTGGCATGAACAGCCCGATGGCCAAGATGGCCATGCGGCGGATGGGGAAGAGCTTCAAGAAGAAGAAGGTCAAGAAAATGAAGAAGGTCAAGCGCTTCCACTCATAATTTTAAAAAAGAGCAGGCTGTTAAGTAAAAACACTTTACAGGCTGCTTTTTGGGTGTTATAGTATAACTATTAAAATTTAGGAGGACTAATTAATGTCAGTTAAGATTCGTATGCGCCGTATGGGTGCCAAGAGAAAGCCATTTTACCGGATTGTTGTAGCAGATTCACGTGCACCTCGTGACGGCCGCTTCATCGAAGAAGTTGGTTACTACAACCCAGTTTCACAACCAAAGGAATTGAAGCTTGATGAAGACAAGATCTTTGAATGGCTGAAGAAGGGTGCACAACCTTCAGACACTGTTCGTTCACTTCTTTCAGGCGCTGGCTTGATGGCTAAGTTGCACGACGAAAAGTACAACAAATAATTGGAAAAGGTTTGGGGCACTAGCTTCAAACTTTTTTTGTTGAAAAGGAAAAATATACACCATGAATTACTACAATGTTGGCAAAATTATCGCGACCCATGGCTTGAAGGGTGAAGTCAAGGTCGCTTTGACCACCGATTTTCCAGAAGACCGTTTCAGAGCTGGTTCCCGCCTTTACCTGGGCGACGATAGCCGGGAAGTGACGGTAGCTGCTGGCCGGCCCTTTAAGCAGTTCTGGCTGGTAACTTTTGCGGAAATCACTGATATTGACCAGGCGGAAAAGCTGAAGGGGACGGAAATCTTGATCAGCGAAGAAGACCAGGGGGAACTGCCTGACGGGGTCTACTACTACCGGGAGCTCTTGGGCTGCAAGGTCCTGGACGATGAAAGCGGGGAAGAAATCGGCGAATTGACTGATATCGAAGCGCCAGGCGCCAATGACATCTGGGAAGTAACTGACGAAAACGGCAAGAGCTTCTGGCTCCCATACATCCCGCAGGTCGTTAAGAGCGTGGATATTGATAAAAAAGAAGTCCGGGTTGAATTAATGGAGGGCTTGAGATAGTGAACATCAACGTATTGACCCTGTTTCCTGAAATGTTTACCCCCTTGCAGGTTTCCCTGCTGGGCCGGGGCCAGGAAGATGGCAAGTGGAAGCTGAACCTGGTCAACTTCCGCGATTTTTCTGACCGGCCGCACAAGTCAGTCGACGATACTCCTTATGGGGGCGGGGCCGGGATGGTTCTCCAGGTCAAGCCGATCAAGGCTGCCCTTGATTCACTGGAAAACAAGGGCAAGGTCATCATTACGGCTCCCCAGGGGAAGACCTTCAATGAACAGATGGCCCAGAAATGGTCTAAGGAAGAAAACCTGACCTTCATTTGCGGCCACTTTGAAGGCTTTGACCAGCGGGTTTACGACCTGGCTGACGAAATGGTCTCAATCGGTGACTACGTTTTGACTGGTGGGGAACTGCCGACCATGAGCATGATCGATGCCACTGTCCGCCTTCTGCCAGGGATTCTGGGCAATGCCCTGTCTACAGTTGAAGAATCCTTCTCAGACGGCCTTTTGGAATATCCGCAATACACCCGGCCAGCTGATTTTGAGGGGCAAAAGGTGCCGGAAGTCCTCCTTTCAGGCAACCATGGCAAGATCAATGAATGGCGGCACTACCAGGCTTTAAAGGCCACCAAGCTGCACCGGCCGGACTTGCTGGAGAAGCGGGACTTGACCCCGGAAGAGGTCAGAATGCTGCGGCAGATCAGAGAAGACGAGCAGGCTGAAGAAGACAAGCTATAGAAAAGGGGAATTAGATGACCCTGCAATGGAGAAAGCTTTTTTCCAACCGGATCCTGGACCGGGGAAGGGACTACTGGAAAAAGGACTGGGTCTACGCGCCCAGCTACAGTGAATTGCCGGCCGGCATCCACTGCCGGGTTGGCAAGCCCGGGCAAAGCTATGACGTAACGATTGACTTCTCTGATGACTGGAGCGAGATCAAGTGGATGGACTGTGACTGCCCTTACGCGGCTGAAGGCTACAACTGCAAGCACGAGGCAGCCTGCTTGTACGCCACGGAGCTTTTTATTGAAGGGATGCAGGCCATTCAAGAACCCTTGACCAGCGAATTGCCTGCAAGCGACCGCAAAAAGCGGCAGGAAGAGATTATTGAAAAGGTCTACGGCCTTGGCAGAAAATATGTCAACTATATTTTTGATCCTGGCAAGATTCTTGCATCGGTTGACTTTGACCCGGTCCTTTGGGAGCGGATCTTGGATAATCCGGCCCTGGCCCATTTGGTAGCCGTTAACCTGGATGACAGCCAGGCTAATGATAAGCAGCCCCTGTTAACGGCTACCGGCTTCAGCCATTTCGCCAACCGCGGGAACGGGAACAAGGTCAACGTTAAAGTTGGCCTTAAGCAAGTAAGCGAGTTGAAGTGCAATATTGCGGAATGCAAGCAAGACGAAATTACCGGCCCTTGCCGGCATGAAATTGCCCTCCTGCAGAAGCTGGTTTTGATGATCATGCGGGAAAACCCGGGTGAAGTAACTGACTACCAGGCAGACCGTGCCCTGGCCAGGGCAGAGATGCTGGAAGAATTCGACCAGGATGCCTTAGAGGACGTGAAGCTTTTGGCCCAGCTGGAGAAAGAGCCGGGCGGTTCTTTTTTAGTCAAGTTTAAAGTCGGCCAAAAGCGCCTTTACGTGGTGAAAAACATCCAGAATTTTGTCGACGATGTCTTAAGCTGGCGGCCAATATCCCTGGGCAAGGAAGAAGTCTTGGTATCACCAGATTCTTTTGACCCGGCCAGCCAGCGCCTGTTCAGCTTCTTGGCTACGATCGCGGCAGATGGGGCAGACATTTACGGAGAGTCAAAAAGAAGCATTGAGATTGCTTCCGGTCGGATTGACGGTTTTTTCGCGGCGGTTGAAGGCAGCGAAGTCGAAAACTTGGACAATAAGCAGGTCGTCCCTGCTAAGCGGGGCGAACTGGAAAAAGCTGAGCTTGAGATCGATGTATACGGGGGCCGGGGGATCAGCATTACCGGGATTTGCCCGCCGGTTCTCCGGGGGATCCGGGCCAGCTACCAGCTGACAGATGAAGCATTTGTTGCTGGCAAGCTCGGCAATATGCTGTACGCCCTTTTTGGCAACAAAGAAAACATTGACGTGTCCTTTGACATAAACCAGCTGAGCCAATTCAAGGCTACTGTCCTGCCTCTTTTGAAAAAATACAGCAATTTGACCATTAGCCCGGCTGCCCAGCAGCTTTTAGAAGAAGCAGGAGGCTTGGAAAATAGCCAGCTGCGCCTGGATGTTGAGGGCGATGAAGTAGTTGGCCAGGCCCGGGTCTTTTATCAAGGCAAGGCGGTCCGCTTGGGCGCAAGCGGGGAGCGGGCAATTAAGCGGGACTGGTACAAGGAAGAGAAGCTGGCTGCTCTGCTGGAGAAATTTTTTGACCTGGAAGACGGCGACTGCCTCTTGGATAAAGGGGATGACGAAGCGGTATACCAGCTTTTGGAAGGGATGCCGAAATTGTTCGCCGCCTTTGATGAAGTTGAAGTTACTCCAGCCTTTAAAAAGCTCAAGCTTAAAGACAGGCTGAATCTGGCTTTTGGCCTTTCCTTAAGTGACGGGCTTTTGCGCCTGGATCTGAAAAGCGAGCTTACGCCAGAAGAATTAGCGGAGGTCTTCAGCCAGTACAAGGACCGGAAGAAGTATATCCGCTTGAAGAACGGCAGCTTCCTTAATCCAGCCAGCCAGGACTTGGGAAAGCTGGCCCTTTTAGCTAAAAACTTAGATTTAACCGCTAAGGATTTTGGCAAAGAACAGCTGGAAATGCCGGCCTACCGGGCCCTTTACGTCGACCAGCTCTTAAAAGAGCAGGAGATGGGCGAAATTGAAAGAGACGACCACTTCCAGCAATTACTTGCTGACTTTGACCAAAAAGAAGCGCCGCTAAAACTGCCAACCGGCCTAGAGAAGATCCTCCGGCCTTATCAAAAGACCGGGACTGCCTGGATGAACCGGCTGGCCCAGCATGGCTTTGGCGGGATTCTGGCGGATGAAATGGGTCTGGGCAAGACCTTGCAGGTGATCAGCCTCCTGGCCAGTCAACAGGACCAGCCGAGCTTGATCGTGGCTCCGGCCTCTCTCGTTCTTAACTGGGAAGCTGAGTTTAAAAAGTTTGCCCCGGAAATGAAGACGCTGGTTTTGTCTGGCTCTAAGAAAGAACGAAGCGGGCAATTGGCAGACTTGACTGAAATTGACGTTGTAATCACGTCTTATGACCTGCTTAAGCGCGATATTGCCAACTATGAGCCGCATACTTTTGCCTATGAAGTAATCGATGAGGCGCAGATGATCAAAAATCCGCGGACAGCCGCGGCTAAGGCGGTTTCCGTGGTTAAAGCCAAACACCGCTTTGCCTTGACCGGTACGCCGATTGAAAACCGCTTAAGTGAGCTCTGGAGTATTTTTAACTTCGTCATGCCAGGCTTTTTAAAGAGTTACCGGGAATTTAAGAAGGATTTTGAAAGTCCGATCGTTAAGGAAGACGACCAGGACTGCTTGAACCGGCTCAATCAGATGGTCGGTCCTTTTATCCTCCGACGCTTGAAAAAAGACGTCCTCAAGGACCTGCCGGACAAGCTGGAGGAAGTCCGCTATGTCGGCATGGGCAAGGAGCAGAGAAAGCTCTATGACGCTGAAATTGCCCGCTTGAAAAATAAGGTTATGGCTGAGGACGATGAAGGTATCAAGCGCGAGCAGATAGAGATTCTGGCGGCATTGACCAGGATCAGGGAAATCTGCTGCGACCCGGGCCTGCTTTATGAAGACTACAAGGGCGAATCTGAAAAGCGCCTGGCCTGCGTGGATTTGATCAAGAGCGCGATTGACGGGGGCCACAAGGTCCTGCTTTTCTCCCAGTTTACCAGCATGCTGGACCTGCTGGAAGAAAGCCTGAAGGCAGAGGAAATCGGCTTTTTACGGATCGATGGCCAGACTCCTAAAGCCAGACGGCTGACTTTAGTCAACGTCTTCAACCATAAAGACAGTCCGGCTAAGGTCTTCTTGATTTCCCTTAAGGCCGGAGGGACGGGCCTTAACTTGACCGGGGCGGATACCGTCATTCACTATGACCCATGGTGGAACGTGGCGGCCCAGAACCAGGCAACTGACCGGGCCCACCGGATCGGCCAGGAAAAGAAGGTAACGGTTTACAAGCTGATTGCCAAGGATACGGTTGAGGAAGCTATTTTGGACTTGCAGGAAGCCAAGAGCCAGCTGGCGCAAGGCATCTTGACGGCAGAGTCTGTTTCCAGCGCCAGCCTGCAAAAGGAAGACTTGCTCAAGATTTTGGACTAAAGAAGCTTGCTTTGCCTGGCTAAAGATGGTATTCTATTAGACGTGGTATTTTGCCAATAAAAATTAGGGGTGTTCCGCTGGCCCAGAGAGGTTGATGAATGCCGTAGAAGGAGAAACAATAATGGATCCATTAATTCAAGAATTGACTAAAGAACAACTTCGTGATGACATGCCTGAATTCCGTGCCGGGGACACTGTTCGTGTTCACGTACGTGTTGTTGAAGGTACTCACGAACGTATCCAGATCTTCGAAGGTGTCGTAATCAAGAAGAGGGGCACTGGCATCGGTGCTACTTACACTGTTCGTAAGATCGCTTCCGGCGTTGGCGTTGAACGGACTTTCCCAGTTAACACTCCACGTGTTGCCAAGGTTGAAGTTACCCGTCACGGCCGCGTACGTCGTGCTAAGCTTTACTACCTGCGGACTCGTAGCGGTAAGGCTGCTCGTATCGCAGAACGTCGTCGTTAATTCTGACAACGAATCTGAAACTGCTTTGCATTTTGCAAGGCAGTTTTATTTTTACGCGTTTTGGAACTAACGTTCGAAAAATCGTGCTATAATTATGATAAAAACAGCAAGGAGGGGCAGGCATGCATTTGGCGGAAGTAGCCGACTACATTCAAAGCAAATATGGTATTGAGGCCAGCTATGTCGACCTGGCCGGGCAAACCCTGGCCGCCGTCACGGTCCCGGGAGCAAATGAAAGTTTCGCCTTGCTCCTTAAGAAGGACGGCCGCGAAACTGTTGAACTGAAAGCCGGGTCCTTGGCTAAGTTTTTGGCTGCCCAGTCGGCTTTTGGACCAGCCGTCTTCATGCAGGACCCGGCCTGGATCAAGGTTGATTTAGATAATCCTGCCTTAAACGACCGCTTTTTTTACAAGACCCTGGATTCTGCCTATCAGAGCTCCCGGCCCTTGGAAGCAGCGAAAAATACGGCAGAAGATAGGCAAGAGCATGAAATCTACCTGCTGGATGATGAGGGAGAAGACTTCCAAGAAGAAGTAATTCCTAAGCGGCCAGCCTTTTTCAAAGACAGCGACTTTGACCGCCTGCTGGTTGAAAAAGGCCAGCCCGTGATCCCGGAAGGGATCAAGCAGATGCAGGAGAGCTACGACTATTTGGCCGTACCCCGGCGGGAGAGCAATTTTTACCGGCAGGGGATGCTGATGGCTAATTATGAAGATGACTTTGCCCAAATGGTCCCAATTAACAAGCAGCGACCAGTCTACCATGATCTGACCGTCGACCAGTTGCGGTCCTATTTTTCCTGGCGGACTAAGTTCCGGCAGGGCAAGTACAAGCCAGCTCCGGCTGCCTATGTCTATTTGCTGGCCAGTGAATTAGTCTGCCAGATCGGGGTTAAGGATAAAGCCGATGGCCTCCGTCAGCTCCGCCTTCTTTTTGCCAAGTGCGTGGAGCAAAAGGATATTTCCACTAGCTGGCAGGAAAAGCACATCCTGCAGAACTACCTGGTTTATTACGGTTTTGCTCTTGAGGAAATCCGGCCGGATTTTGAAGATGAGCTGATGCGGGGGGAAGTTTATCATAATCTTCTGTCTGGTGAAGCGAGCGGACAGGAACTCTACCAGGCCATCTGCTGCTTATCTTCTTATTTGCCCAAGAACAATCCCTTGCTGAAAAAGGAGCCGGAGAAGTTTTATGAGCTTCTGGCCCAGGTCTGGCAGGAAGTCCGCCTGAATCCTTACCAGCTGCTTAAGCTTTTGGTCGGGGAAAAAACGACCTTGCCGGTAGAAATGTTTGCTGATACGGTTTTCTTCAGCCTTGATCCGGTCAAAGACGCTGAGCTCATTTTAGGGCCAGGCCTTGTCTACCGCTGCCAGGGCGGGCAGTGGAGTAATGAAGTCTACTGGCCTTCCGGCCGGCAGAGGCAGCTTTTGGCCAATTTCATGCATGAATTTGACCGCTTGAGCCGGCAGGCCTTTAAGCAGGGGCGAGCCTTAAAAGAAAAAGACCTGCCTCCCGCTTTTAAGCAGGCAATCGTGCAAGGAATTGCTGACTACCAGGAAATTCTGATAGAAAGGGCTCGGCCAAAGGTTAAGATCAACCTGGCCACCCTGGACCAGATCCGGTCCGACGCGGCTGAAACCAAGGAAAGCCTGCTGACTGAAGAAGAGCGGCAGCTGGAGGCCGAAGAAGCTGAGAAAATTACTAGCGAGAGTAATAAGCAAGTATCTGAGTCTTCTGCTGCAGAAGAAAAGATGACAAAGGACATTGATGAAACGGCTGCCAGCGGCCTGGGCTTAGACGAGAATGAAGAGCAGCTGCTTTTGGCTCTTTTTTCCGGCCAGCCCTACCAGGACTTTTTACGCCAGCGGCACCTGCTCTTAAGCGTGGTCGTGGACCAGATCAATGAGAAAATTTTTGACGAAATCGGCGATGCCGTAATCGACTGCGATGGCCAGAAGGCAGAAATCGTGGAAGATTACCGGAGCGACCTCGCTGACTTATTAGGAATTGAGGAGAAATAGTGGAGCAAAAGAAACGGATTCCAAAGCGGATTGCCCAAACGGTTATCAGTTCACTTAAAGGCGGGGTTGTGCCCCGGATCGGCCTGCCATATATCACGGTGGGCCGGAAGGCGGAAATCGAGGCCCTTTTACACGACGTTGACTTAGTCAAAGAAGGCGGGGCCTCCTTCCGCTTTGTTGTGGGCCGGTACGGGTCAGGCAAGAGTTTTTTGCTGCAGACCATCCGCAACTACGTGATGGACAGAAATTTTATCGTCTTAGATGCCGACCTGTCCCCGGAACGCCGCCTGCAGGGCAGCAAGGGGCAGGGCCTGGCCACCTACCGGGAACTGATCCAGAACCTGGCCACCAAGACCCGGCCGGAAGGCGGAGCCTTAACTTTAGTCCTGGACCGCTGGATCAACAATGTCCAGACGGCAGTAGCCAGTGAAATTCCTTTTGATGCCCCCGGCTTTCAGACAGCCGTTGACCAAAAGATAGTCAGCCAGATTTCCTCTTTGAGCGAAATGGTGCATGGCTATGACTTTGCCCAGCTGTTAGAGCGCTATTACCATGCCTACCTGGCCGGCGACGAGGATACCAAGGGTAAGGTGGTTAAGTGGTTTAGAGGGGAATACCGGCTGAAAACAGAAGCTAAGCAGGATCTGGGCGTCAACATCATTATTTCTGATGAAGACTGGTACGAGTACTTGAAGCTTTTTGCCGTCTTTTTCCGCCAGGCTGGCTACAGCGGCATGTTTATCATGGTCGATGAATTAGTCAACCTCTACAAGATTCCTAACGCCATCTCCCGTCAGTACAACTATGAAAAGCTGCTCAGCATGTACAATGACGCCATGCAGGGCAAGGCCAAGTACCTGGGCATTATTATGGGGGCCACGCCCCAGGCAGTCGAAGACCGGCGGCGGGGCGTTTACTCTTACGAAGCCCTCAGGTCCCGCCTGGCCGAAGGCAAGTTTGCCAAGGAAGGGCAGCGGGACCTGTATGCTCCCGTGATCCGCCTGGAACCCTTGACGGCAGAAGAAATGCTGGTTTTAACGGAGAAACTGGCCGACATGCATGCCAGCCTTTATGGCTATGAGCGGACGATCAGCGAAAAGGACCTGGCTGACTTTATCAAGATTGAATATGCCAGAGTTGGCACGAGCAGCATGATCACCCCAAGAGAAATCATCCGGGACTTTATCGAGCTGCTGGACATTGTCTTGCAAAATCCCGGCCAGACCGTGCAGAGTCTTTTGACAGACGGGGACTTTGCCTACACTAAGTCAGACGCCGTGTCTGATGAAAAGACCAGCGACTTTGCGGAATTTACGATTTAAGTTTTAATTAGGGAAGTTTTTTATGGATGCTTTTTCCCGCTATGCTCCCTTCATCCAGGACTATATCTATTCCCGGGGCTGGGAGACCCTGCGGCCTTTGCAGACAGCAGCGGCCCAGGTAATTTTTGCTACTGACGATAATTTGCTTCTGTCGGCTTCGACTGCTTCCGGGAAAACCGAAGCAGCCTTTTTCCCCATCTTGACAGATTTGGCGGAAAATCCGGCTGACTCTATTGCCTGCCTCTATATTGCCCCTTTAAAGGCCTTGATCAATGACCAGTATGACCGGCTTAAAGACATCTGTGAAGGCAGTGATGTCCCGGTTTGGCGCTATCATGGGGATGTTTCGGCTGCTCAAAAGCGGAAAATGTTCAAAAGGCCCCAGGGGGTCCTGCAGATAACGCCGGAATCCTTAGAGAGCCTGATAATCAACAAGCACGCGGATATTCCCCGCTTATTTGGCGATCTGCGCTATGTTGTCATCGACGAGTTGCACTCCTTTTTAAGAAGCGGCCGGGGCGGGCAGACCTTCTGCCTATTAGAGCGCTTAAACCGGCTGGCTGGTGTTAAACCCCGCCGGATCGGCCTGTCAGCTACGATCGGGGACCCGAAAGCGGCTGGGCAGTTTTTAGGGGCCGGATCGGGCCGTCAGACCAGGATTCCTAAGGTGAAAAGCCAGCCCCAGCGCTGGCGCTTGTCAATGGAGCATTTCTATAAAAGCGGTAACCAGGCTGGCGACCATTCTGCCTTGCCGGCCCAGGCCGTTTTAGATCAAGCCAGCGACCAGGCACCAGAATTAGCTGACCCGGGCCTGGCCTATATTTTTGACCATACCAGGGGCAAAAAGTGCCTGGTCTTTACTAACAGCCGGGAAGAATGTGAAGCTGTCTGCCAGGTTCTAAGGCAATATTGCGAATATAAGAATGAACCAGACCGCTTCATGATCCACCACGGCAACCTGTCCGCGGCCCTGAGGCAGGGGGCAGAGGCTATCATGAAAGACGAAGATGCCAATATTACGACTTGCGCGACGGCTACTTTAGAACTGGGTATTGACGTCGGCCAGCTGGAGCGGGCCTTTCAAATTGAAGCGCCCTTTACCGTTTCCGGCTTTTTGCAGCGGATGGGGCGGACTGGACGGAGGGGCAATCCAGCAGAGATGTGGCTTGTCATGCGCGAAGAGCAGGCTGAAAGCCGGGCCATGCTGCCAGTTTTGCTTCCTTGGTCGCTTCTGCAGGGGATTGCCTTAGTTGAGCTGTATTTACAAGAGCGCTGGGTTGAACCGCCAAGAGACCACCAATTGCCATACAGCCTCCTTTACCACCAGACCATGTCTACTTTGATGGCCGGCGGGGAGATGAGCCCGGCAGAACTTGCTTCCCGGGTTTTGACCCTGTCCTACTTCCGCTGGGTCAGCCAGGATGACTATAGAGTTTTGCTCCGCCACTTGATCAAGACCGACCAGATCCAGCTGACGGAAAATGGCGGCTTGATCGTCGGCCTAGCCGGCGAGCGGGTGACCAACAATTTCAAGTTTTACGCCGTTTTCCAGGAAAACGAGGAATACAGCGTCCACGCTGAGTCAGAAGAACTGGGGACGATCGTTAAGCCCCCGCCCTTGGGTGAAAAAATCGCCATCGCCGGCCATGTCTGGGTGGTTGAAGAAATCGACCGTCGCCGCCGGCAGGTCTACGTCCACCAGGTTAAAGGTCGGATCCCAGCATATTTTGGGGATGTAGCCGGCGACATCCATCCCAAAGTTCTCCAGCAGATGAGGAAGATTCTGGCAGAAGAGAGGCAGTATCCTTACTTGATGAAAAACGCGGCTGCCCGCTTGAGTGAAACGAGAGCAATGGCGGAAGCCGCTGGCCTGCCAGATAAGCAGCTGATTAACCTGGGGGCTAAGACCTACTGCCTTTTCCCTTGGACGGGTTCTTATGCTTTTCTGGCCCTAGAGCGTTTCTTGCGCCTGAAATGTGCCAGCCGTTTAGGGCTTAAGAATATTGACTCAGTCCGGCCATACTACATCCAGTTCAGCATGGATGTCAGTGTAGGAGACTTTTACCAGATTCTGGCTGAAGAAGTCGCTAAAGACTTTGACCCTTTGGACTTGCTCTATCCAAAGGAAGTGCCGGTTTTTGACAAGTATGATGAATACCTGCCAGATGACCTGGTCAGAAAAGAATTTGCCTATAGTGTCCTGGATTTGACTGAAATGCGGCGGGCAATCGGAGAGATTACGAGACAAATGGCTTAAAAAAGATGTACAATAATGTCTAATAATCAAATCTTGATTTTTAGAAAGGACATTTATGTCAGTAAGCAAGCGTCCGATTTCCGGTTTTCAAGAATTAGAAACAGCCGCTGATGACAGCGATGAGATACATTTTAAGTTAAATGGCCAGCAGTGGCTGTTAGTTGATGACGGCAATCCTTTGACCCCGGCCAGCAAGACCTTGATCAACTGTGATTTGCCTGAAGAGCAGCAGTTTTTTGCCAATACGGAGGAATTTCTGACCTGCCAGATAGGCGGTCAGTCCCTGGCTGACTGCTGGCCCCAGATGAGCGAGGTAGCTGTCTGGAGCGTGCAGTTTGACAGCCTGGAGGAATTTGTCCAAGCGATTAAAGACGGCTGCGACATTAAGTTTTCTTTAGCCGGCCGCCAGTACAGCCTGGGCCAGTCCAGTGAACGAAAGGTCTATCGGCAGCTCGCCTGGCGTTTGGAGAAGGGCGGGCAGATGAAGGTGGAAAAATTTGCTGACTTGAAGCAGCTTTTGGCCTTTGAAATTGCCGGGCAAAGCCTGGGCAAGCAGTGGTCAGCCATGAAAAATGTCGACTACGGCTGATTTTAATCTAAATTTTTTTATGGAGAAAAGTTCTGGGAAAAGGCTTTATTTTTGAAAAAAACTAATTTCGTAAAGAATAAACCTGGTTTTACTTAATAAAGCAAGAAAAAGAGACTTTCATTATAAATAAAAGAAACTTTCTAAAATATCGGGTATAATATTTTATAGATCCGATATGACAGAAAGATGAAAACTATGAAAAGACAGCCGCAAACAATCAAGAGAATCATCCAGGCCTTGGCCTGCGGTCTGCTGCTTTTGCTAGCGACCAGCCTAACCGCCTGTTCCAGCAAGCAGGAGAGCAGCTATGCCCGGGCCAAGCAGTCTAAGCAGATAACCTGGGGGGTCCGGCCAGACACCAAGCTGTTCGGCTTGACCAACATCAAGACCGGCAAGATCGAAGGTTTTGAAATTGATCTGGCTACGGCCATCACCAAGCAGATCCTTGGCCCTAAAAGCAAGGCTGTCTTCCGGCCGATCACGGAAAAGACCCGGATCACCCTTTTGCACAACGGCTCCCTGGACGCCGTCATTTCAACCATGACCATCACCAAGGAGCGGATGAAGGTGATCGACTTCTCTGACGTTTACTTTAACGCCAACGAATCCATGATCGTTAAGAAGTCCAGCAAGATCAGAAGCATTGCTGACT
Source organism: Lactobacillus leichmannii (assembly GCF_024701915.1). Classification (NCBI taxonomy): domain Bacteria; kingdom Bacillati; phylum Bacillota; class Bacilli; order Lactobacillales; family Lactobacillaceae; genus Lactobacillus; species Lactobacillus leichmannii. The sequence goes on from NZ_QOCY01000042.1 coordinate 90,404, forward strand.
TGAATAAAAAGGGAGTCGTGGTTATTGCCATCAAGGGGACCGACGTGGCCAACCAGGTGGCTAAGCTGGCTCCAAAGGCTAGCGTCAAGCAGTTTGACGACTACGGGTCAGCCTTCAACGCCTTAAAGGCCGGACAAGGGGATGTCATGATCGACGACAACGGGATTTTGGCTGGTTTGATCGCTGATACCCCGGAATTCACCTTGACCAAGGCCTCTTTAGCTGAGGAGCCATACGGCATCGGGGTTGAAAAGGGCCAGACCGAAATGCGCCAGGCGATCAATCAGGCCTTAAAGCAGCTGCGGGCCAACGGAAAATATGACCAGCTGGTCAAGAAGTGGTTCGGCAAGGTCTCCGGCTTTGACGTCAAACATGCAGAAAGCCAGAAGGTTAAGATTCAATAAGACGGAAAAACTAATACAAAAAGTAAAAAGCTAGGAGCAGATGCTCCTAGCTTTTTAGCTAGCATGTAAATTATTTGTATTTTAGTATTTTGATTTAGATTTAAAGGATAGCGCCGACAACGATCAGGCAGAGGCCGGCAAGCGTTGCGACCAGTTCCTTGCCTTGCTTGCGTTCGCCCAGCAGAGTCATCCCGCCGATAGTGGAGATGATTACGCTCAGCTGGCCGTAGATGAAGGCGTTGGTCACCCCGTTGACTTGAGCGGAGATGATGTAGGCGTAAGCTGCAATCCCGAAGCTGATGCCGGCAAAGAGGTCAAGGTAGCTGGCCTTTTCCTTGAAGGCAGCCTTGTTGCCGCTGAAGGCCAGGTAGATCACAGACCCCAGCAGGATCCCCAAGGTTTGCGGCAGGAACATGGATTCAGCGTCTGCCGTAATCGTCTTCGGGAAGGCAGAGTAGGCCAGGTAGCCGATCGTGGTCAAGACCAGGAAGAGGATGTCCTTGTTGGTGGTCTTCTGAGTGAAGCCGTCGCCCTTTTCAGTGTAGGCGGTCAAGATGACGCCGACCATGATGATGACCAGGGCAATGATCCCGAAGATAAAGTTGTTGCTGGTCTTCCATTCACCAAAGATCAAAGCCCCGATGATGGTATTGCCGACCAGCTGCAGGCCAGTTGAGATCGGCATGGTCTTGCTGACCCCGATCCGGGTGAAGGAGATGAACTGGCCGATTTGACCGATCGTCCATAAAGCACCGGACAGAAGGGACAGGAAGAAAACTGGCATGGAAATGGCCGGATGCTGGATTAAAGTCACGATGATGCCGACAATAGTCGCCCCCATGCCGACGCCGAAGATCTGGTTGGCCGGCTTGCTGTTTGGCACCTTGTTGACGATCCAAGGCATAACCCCCCAGCCGATGGCCGGCAGTAAGGCAATGATGATATTCATTAATTGAAAACTCCTTTAACTAATAATTTGTCGAATAGTTATTAGATTAACGGAGTTTCAGGAAAATAGCAATAGAAAACGCTATGAAAATGTCAACCGTTTTCAGAAAACGGTTGAAAAGGAAAAGATGCTTTGCATAAAGCAAAACATCTTTTCAAAAAAATATGAGCTAATCGAGTTTGCTGACCGGCAATACTGTATTAATCAATATTTGCTCTGTAAAGACCGACGACCTTGCCCAAAATTTGTACATGGTTCAAGATAATTGGATCCATGGCATCATTTTCCGGTTGCAGGCGGTAGTGGAGGTCTTCTTTAAAGAAGCGCTTGACTGTTGCTTCCCCGTCATCAGTCATGGCGACCACGATTTCCCCGTTCTGGGCCGTGGTCTGCTTGCGGACGATGACATAGTCCCCGTTCAAGATACCGGCATTGATCATTGAAGTGCCGTGTACCCGGAGCATGAAGAGCTCACCGGCATCACTGGCCAGGTTCGGTGGAAGCGGGAAGTAGTCTTCCACGTCCTGGACAGCCAGGATCGGCTGGCCGGCGGTAACAACCCCGATGACCGGAATGTCTTTAGGCTTGATGCCCAAGGCGTCAAGGCCGGCGTGGGTGATTTCCAAAGCTCGGGGCTTGGTGGCGTCCTTGATGAGGTAGCCCTTGCGCTCCAGTCTGGTCAAATGGCCATGGACAGTGGAGGTTGAAGACAGGCCAACTGCCGCGCAGATTTCCCGGACCGTCGGCGGGAAGCCGCGGTTTTCAACGGTATCGTAGATGTATTGCAGAATTTCTAATTGTTTTGAGTCGTGAGTTGCCATAGTTACTTTTCCTTCGTCAAAAATCTTATTGTCGGTTATTATTTATTTTAGCAAATATTCGGGAAGTTTACAAACTGGCGTTCTAGGCTTAAAACTTTTTTTATTTTTGCAAAGCGAGTACACTATTCTTATCACTAGAAAGGCGGATATATATATGACAGAAGCAGATCAAGTCAGAAAAAGAATCAATGAATTATACAAGAAGAAGCAGGAAAGCGGCTTGACGGAGGCTGAAGAGGCTGAACGCAAAGAACTGCACAAGCAGTTTATCGCCAACTTCCGGGCAGGTTTCAAGCAGCAGCTGGACAGCCTGGTAATTGTTGACGATCAAGGCAAGGACGTTACGCCGGAGAAAGCCAAGCAAATTCAGAAGAAAAAGCTTCTCAGATAAGATTTATCCTTTAAAAATGGTCTGAAGTTTTGTAAGATAGTATTTGTGTGACTAACGAATGCATCTCCGCTGAGGCGGATAACAAATTAAGACCAATGGAGGTTTAGCGATAATGAATTTAGGTTTGGCGATTTTCTTGATTATTTTGGCAGCTCTTCTGGGTGCGGTTGCTGGTTTTTACGGTGCCCGGACTTACATGAAGAACTACTTTAAGAAGAATCCCCCGATTACCCGGGAAATGGTTGAAACCATGATGTCACAAATGGGCCAGAAGCCTTCAGCCAAGAAGGTCAACCAAGTGATGAACATGATCAAGCATCAGGCAGCTAAGAACTAGTCTAGTCAGCCATAGAGGGCTAGGGGAATCCTGGCGCTCTTTTTTCGGGCTATGGGGATTAGAAAAGAAGGAGAAAAAGATAAAACCCAAATAAAAGAGGGAGGAAAAAATGGATACTTTCAGCAAGCTGGGCTGGTTCTTTAAAGCCCACCGCAAGCGCTACGCCTTAGGGATCACGGCCTTAGTCCTGACTTCGGCAGCCAACCTGGTCCCGCCGCGGATCCTGGGCATGATGGCTGACCAGCTGGATACGGGGAGAATCAGCTGGCAGCAATTTTTTAGCTATGTTCTGGCAATTTTGCTGGCGGCTTTGGCCCTTTATGTCTGCCGCTATTTCTGGCGCAAGCAGATTTACGGCGGAGCGGCGATTTTGGAAAAAGAACTCCGCGGCCGGCTCTTCTGGCATTTTATGCAGATGGACCGGACCTTCTTTCAGCGCTACCGTACCGGGGACTTGATGGCCCGGGCAACCAATGACGTCCAGGCCGTGCAGAACGTAGCAGGTGACGGGATCTTGACTTTGATCGACGCGATTTTTACCGGGGGGACCACCTTGCTGGCCATGATGATCCTGGTAGACTGGCGCTTGACCCTGGTGGCCATGCTGCCGCTGCCCCTTTTGGCCTTCTGTGCCCGCTACCTGGGTGATCGCCTGCATGACGCCTATATGGATTCGCAGGCGGCCTTTTCCCGCTTGAACAACAAGACTCAGGAATCCTTGTCTGGGATTAAGGTCTTGAAGACTTTTGGCCAGGGAAAGGAGGATGCGGCAGCTTTTAACAAGATGACCTATGAAACGGTAGATATCAATAAAAAGGTCTTCCGGATCGACTCACTCTACGACCCAATGATTACCATGATCATCGGGATTACCTACATCATTACCATCATCTACGGTGGCCGGCTGGTTCTCAGCAAAGCGATCAGCCTGGGCCAGCTGATTTCCTTTGTGTCCTACATTGGGGCCATGGTCTGGCCAATGTTTGCCATTGGCTACCTGTTTAATGTTCTTGAGCGGGGGAGCGCCAGCTACGACCGGATTATGAGCCTGCTCAATGAAAAATCTTTGATCGTGGACTCAGATTCAATGGACAAGGAGCAGAAGCTGACTGGAGATTTGCGCTATCACGTGACCAGTTTTGCCTACCCGGATGAACCAGACAAGGCTGCCTTGGGGGCAGTGGACTTTGACTTGAAAAACGGGCAGACTATCGGCCTGGTTGGCCGGGTTGGCTCAGGCAAGACGACCATTATCCAGCTTTTGATGCGGGAGTTTGATAACTACAAGGGCCGGATCACTTTTGCCGGCCACGACATCCGGCAGATTCCCCTGGACGTCTACTTAAAAGAAATATCTTACGTTCCCCAAAACAACTTCCTTTTCTCCATGTCGGTCAGAGACAATATTGCCTTTGCCAAGCCGGATGCCAGCCAGGAAGAGGTCGAAGTGGCGGCTAAAAAGAGCGCCCTTCACGACGATATCCTGGCCTTTCCAAATGGCTATGAGACCATGATCGGGGAAAACGGGGTTTCCCTGTCGGGCGGGCAAAAGCAGCGGATGTCGATTGCCAGAGCCCTGCTTCATGACAGTGAAATCTTGATTTTGGACGATGCTTTGTCAGCTGTTGACGCCAAAACTGAAAAGGCGATCTTGACTAAGCTTCGGCAAGAACGGGAAAAGAAAATTACCGTCATCGCTGCCCACCGCTTAAGCAGCGTAATGGATGCTGACTTGATCCTGGTCATGCAGGACGGGCAGGTGGCAGAAAGAGGGACGCATGAAGAATTGCTGGCCAAGGGGGGCTGGTATGCCCGGATGTGGCAGCGGCAAGAATTAGCCCAGAAGGTAGGTGAAGATGACGATGAATAATGAAGACTTCCAGTCAGTCTGGCAGCAGCAGATTTCGACCAAAGAGCAGGGGCAGATTTTAAAGCGGCTCTGGACCTTTGTCTGGCTTTACAAGGGGGAATTACTGACTGCCGTCTTAGGGATGGTGGCAGTTTCCGCGATCAATATGCTCTTGCCGACCTGGCTGCGGTATTACATGGACCACTATTTGAAGGCGGGCAAGGTTGACTTCAGCACGTTTTATTATGTTGCCTTGATCTACGGCATTGGCGTGGTATTTAAGGCGGTCTGCCAATTTACCTATGAATACCTTTATGCCCTGGCCGGGGAAAAGGCATTGGAAAAGGTCCGCCGGGTCCTTTATGCAAAAATTCACACCCTGGGGATGCGGTATTTTGACCAGACTCCAGCCGGGTCGATTTTGTCCCGGGTAACCAACGACACGATGACCCTGGGCAACTTTATGCAGGTTTTCTCTGCCTTTCTGTTAGGGATCGTCTCCATGGTAACCGCCTTGATTGCCATGTATATGGCTGACCCGGTGGCCGGGGGGATCGTGACGGCCTTTATTCCACTTATCGTTGGGGCAATCTGGCTTTATAACCGGGTCAGCTCCAAAATCTACCACGAATACCGGGCCCGCAACTCTTTGATCAACACCAAGCTAGAAGAAAGCATTGCCGGAATTTCCGTGATCCAGCAGTTTCGCCAGGAAAAGCGGATAGACGATGATTTTGAAAAAATCAACCGCCAGCAGATGCAGACCCGCTTCAAGCTGATCAGAACCAACGGCCTGCTCTTGTCGCCGTTTACGACCCTGCTCTATTCGTTGGCCTTAACCTGCGTTTTGGTCTGGTTCGGTTACCCCCTCCGGGCAACTTTTGTCCCGGCCGGGATGATCTATGCTTTTGCAAACTATGTGCAGAACTTTTTTAACCCCTTGTCGGACATGATGAACTCGCTGACCTTCTTTACCGACGGGATCGTGGCTGGCAAGCGGATCTTCAAGATTTTGGACCAGGAAGAATACGAGCCTGAGCAAAAAGAGCTGGCCAACGCCAAGATTACGGAAGGGAAAATTGAGTTTAAGCATGTGTCATTCTCATATGACGGCAAGCATGACGTTCTCCGCGATGTTTCCTTCACCCTTAATCCAGGCGAGACCCTGGGGATCGTTGGCCACACGGGTTCAGGCAAGAGTTCAATCATCAACGTGATGATGCGCTTTTACGAATTTCACTCGGGCCAGATCCTTTTGGACGGGATCGACATCCGGGACTTTTCCAAGGCAGAATTACGGCAAAAAATAGGCCTGGTTCTCCAGGAACCCTTCATGTTCTATGGGGACGTGGCTTCCAACATCCGCTTGTACAATGACAAGATCACTGATGAGCAGATTGAGGAAGCCGCTAAAACTGTCCAGGCTGACCGCTTTATCGAAAAATTGCCTGGGAAATACCATGCTAAGGTCATTGAAGGCGGATCGGAATTCTCCAGCGGGGAAAGACAGCTGATTTCCTTTGCCCGAACCCTGGTAACCAATCCTAAGATTTTGATTTTGGACGAAGCAACGGCCAACGTGGACACGGAAACAGAAAGTTTGATTCAAGCAGGACTCAAAAAGCTCCGCCAGGGCCGCACGACCCTGGCTATTGCCCACCGCCTGTCAACGATTGCTGATGCTGACCAGATCATTGTTTTAGACAAGGGGAGAATCGTCGAACATGGCAAGCACGAGGACTTGCTGGCCCAAAAGGGCTACTACTATGACCTTTACACCCTCCAGCAAAACCGGGAAAACTAAGAATGAATTAAGACAAAAAAGAGCGCGCCCAGAAGACGCGCTCTTTTATTATTCTAATCCGGCAAGCTGGAGATTTTTAACAAAGGGGAGACTTTTCAAATCAGCCAAAAGGGTGTTGATGTCTCCTTCAAGGCCGGCCAGGTCCAGGGACATCAAGACGCTGGCGTGGCTGGCCAAAGGGATGGCCTGGGAAATAGTCAAAACCGAGGCCCGGTGGTCGGTCACGCAGGTCAAAACGGCTGACAGGGCCCCAGGTAGGTCAGCTAAAAGCAGAGACAAGACCGCCTGCTGACCCCTTGCAGGGTCCTTGGCTCTAAAAACATAGTCTTTATAGCGGTAATAAGTGTTGCGGGAGATGCCGATCCGCTCAGTCGCCTCGGTGACGGTGGCTGCTTCCCGGCTGTCCAGCATTTCCCTTGCCTCTAGGACCTTCTCCAGATAGTTGGGCAGGATCTTTTTATGAACGTAAAAATAGTCGGCCATGGCAAATTCTCCTTTGACATATTGCTTTAATTTTTGTTTAATAATAAGTAACTTTTCCCTTGTCAGGCCTTGCGGATAATGATACTATGTTTTTGATTCAAAAACAAGTGTCCCTAGATTAGAAACAACGGAGGCGGGTATGCAAATTGCAATCTTAGGCCGTGGCGTGGTTGGCGGCGGCATTGTCAAGCTGGTTGAAGAGGCTGAAACTCCGCTTTTGCGGAAGATTAAAATAAAAAAAATCCTGGTCCACAGAGATGAACAGATCCTGGATGACCAGCATACGACTGACTTTGTGGAAATCGTGAACGATCCGGAAATTTCAGTGGTTTGCGAGTGCATCGGGGGGGTAGAACCGGCCCACAGCTATGTTAAGCGGGCCCTGGAAGCCGGCAAGCACGTGGTGACGGCTAATAAGAAGATGCTGGCGGTCTATGCCGGCGAGCTATTTGACTTAGCCAGGCAAAAGGGCCTGGTATTGGCCTATGAGGCCAGCGTTGGCGGCGGCATCCCCTGGATTGACAACATCAAGCACATTCAGCGCCTGGAGCCGGTCACGTCCTTCCAGGGAATTTTTAACGGGACCAGCAACTACATCCTTTCCCAGATGGCAGAAAAGGACCTGGACTTTGCTGCTTGCTTAAAAGAAGCCCAGGAGCTGGGCTACGCGGAAAAGGATCCCAGCGATGACATCGACGGCGGAGACGTCTGCTACAAGGTCTGCTTGTCAGCCTTGACTGCGTTTGGCAAAATTGCTGATCCAAGCCAGGTTGACCAGTGGGGGATACGGCATTTGACCAAGGAAGACTTTGCCTGGGCCAAGGCAAATGGCCGGACCATCAAGTTGCTGGGCCGGGGCCGGCAGACAGGTGAGAAGCTGTCCTTGCAGGTTTTGCCGGTCATGCTGAAAAAGACCAGCCTTTTAGCCAGAGTGGGCCTTAACTTCAATGCCCTGGAAACTGATTCCGCTTCCCTGGGTCCGGAAACATTCGTGGGCCAGGGGGCAGGCTCTTTGCCAACCGCCCACGCGGCTGTCCAAGACCTCTTGGATCTGGCTGAAGGGAAAAAGGGAATCGTGCAAAGTGCTGAACCGGGTCAGCTTACTGATGAAGAAGAGCAAACTTTCTACCTGCGGACTAACCGGGCGGATTTTTTCCAGGATGTAGTAGCAGAAAGAATCAGCGAAAAGGCATTTTTGACCAAAAAGCTGACTTTGGCGGAAATTTCAAGCCTGGTCAAGGAAAGCGGGGACCCGGCGGCCTTTTTGGCGGGAGTGGCAGATGAGTAAAGCAGTCAAATTCGGCGGCTCTTCAGTCGCCAATAGCGAACAGTTTAAGAAGGTCAAGCAAATCATTTTGGCTGATCCGGACCGCAAGTACGTGGTGACCATCGCCTGCGGCAAGAGCGGGCAGGAGGACCATAAGGTCACCGACCTCCTCTACCTCTGCGCGGCCCACATTACCTATGACGTCAGCTATGAGTCGATTTTCCAGTCTATCGTGGACAAGTACATGGAAATCAAGCGCAGCCTGGGCCTTAAAATCGACTTGGCTGGAGAATTCGCCAAGATCCGGCAGAACATGGCCCAGAACTTGAACTTGGACTACCTGGTCTCCCGGGGCGAATACTTGACCGGCCTTTGCTTGGCTGAATACCTGGACGCGGACTTTGTTGACTCCAGCCGGGTGATCCGTTTCCATTACGACGGCTCAATTGACCTGGATAAAAGCCAGGAACTGTTAAAAGCCCAGGTTGATCCGGGCCGGCGGGTGGTGATCCCCGGCTTTTACGTGGCCGATCCGCGCATTATCAAAGATCATGTCCAGATTCCCCGGATTACCTACTCAGAACTGCGGCAGATGAGCTATATGGGAGAAAATGTCCTGCATGACGACGCGGTTTTTCCCGTCCGGCAGAAAAACATCCCGATCAATGTCCGCAACACCAATCATCCGGAAAATCCCGGCACCATGATCATGAATGATTGCAGTGAACTTGACGCGCAAGAGCCGCCTCATGTCATCACCGGGATTACAGGCAAGCAGGACTTTACGGTCATCACCATGGTTAAGTCGCATGTTTCAGCTGAGGCAGGCTTCTTACGCAAGGTCTTAGCCGTTTTTGAAAAATTTCAGATCTCGATTGAAAGCGTTCCGGTCACGGTCGATACCTTTTCCATTGTGGTCCAGACCAAGAAAATCGAGCGCTATCTCTATGAGATCGTGGCGGAATTAAAGCAGGACCTGCACCTGGACGATATCCAGGTCGAAAGCCAGCAGGCCATGCTGGCCGTGGTTGGCCGGGCCATGCGGCAAATGCCGAAGGCGATTTATCAGCAGTTTATTAGTGAAGAAAGAGTGGAACGATAAATGAAAATTGGTATTTTAGGAGCTACAGGGGCCGTTGGCCGGCAGATGTTGGAATGTATTGAAGAAAGACAATTGCCGGTTGAAGAACTGCGCGTTTTTGCTTCCGAGCGCTCCAAGGGTAAAAAGCTGCCCTTTGCTGGCCAGGAATTGACCCTGGAAGTGGTCAGCCAGGAAAGACTGAATGGCCTGGACTACGTTTTGGGGGCAGTTTCTAACAGCCTGTCTAAGGAATACCGGCCCCTGGTCGAAAAGAGCGGGGCAGTCTACATTGACAACAGCTCAGCCTTCCGGCAAGAAGACGGCGTGCCTTTGGTAGTTCCTGAAATTAATGGCCAAGATGCTTTAGACCACCACGGCGTGATTGCCAATCCCAACTGTTCAACTGCCATTACCTTGATGGCTCTGGCTCCAATTGCCAAGTTGTCTCCGATCAAGGCTATCAACGCCTGCACCTACCAGGCCGTTTCCGGTGCCGGCATGGGCGGGATCAGCGAACTGAAGGATGAAGTGACGGCTTTGACCAAGGGCGAGAGCGTGGAAGCCAAGGTCTTCCCGGCCCAGATCGCCTTTAACGTCATCGCTGACATTGGCAGTCCTTTGGAAAACGGCTATACGACTGAAGAAATGAAGATGCAGAATGAAGGCAGAAAGATCTTGCACTTGCCAGACTTGTTGGTGACCTGCACCTGCGTCCGGGTCCCGGTCTACCGGTCCCACTCAATTGCGGTGACGGTTGTCACTGAAGAACCGGTCTCAGTTGAAGCTGCTGAAAATGCCATCGCGGCTTTTGACGGCGACCTCCTGGTTACTGATTACACTCCAACTCCCCTGGAAAACTCCGACAAGGATATCGTGCAAGTCGGTCGCCTGCGCCGGGACTTGACCAACCCTAACGGCCTTACTCTTTGGTGCACCGGCGACCAGATCAGAAAGGGGGCGGCAACTAACGCCGTCCAGATTATGGAATACCTAGAAAATAACAAGTAATAAGCAGCAGTAAAAAAGCATAAAGAAAAAGGATTGAGCGTCCATGCTCAATCCTTTTTCTTGTTGTTTTGTCATTTTTAATTATTTAGCTTCATAGTGGAAATCCGGATCCAGTTCCTGGTCGATCCGCTTCCAGGCGTCTTCCAGCTGCTGGTTGTAGGCAGCTTCGGTTTCCGGGGTCAATTTGGTCTTGCGGTCAATGACGATCGGGTTGCCAAAGTTGATTTCCATGCCTTTTCTTTGTAAGACCCCTTTAAAAGTAAGCGGGCCCTGGTAGACAGCCGGAAGCAGGGGCCGGCCGGACATTCTGGCGATAACCAGGGCGCCGGACTTAAGGGAGGCTGAGTGCCGGGTGCCGGATGGGAACATGATCAAAGACAGGCCTTCTGACTTTAAGCCCTTGACCGGGATCTTGATAACGGAAGGACCTGGATGCTCCCGGTTGACCGGGAAGGCGTGGGCATTGTTTAAGATCCAGCTGAGGACCGGATTTTTAAACAGCTCCTGCTTGGTCATGAACATGAATTCCGTAGGGCTGGCGGCCAGGGCGAAAAGAATCGGCTCCCACCAGTTCCGGTGGGGGGCAACCAAAATGTAGGTGCCTTCGGGCAGTCTTTCCTTGTGGTGGACATGCAGGTGGCCGTTTAAGACCCAGACGATGAAGCGGGCGATCGGTCTGAAAATACGATAAAGCATAAAAGAACCTCCAAATGATGTAGAATAAATTATAACACATCTAAGAATAAGGGACGGGCTTCAGAACTACATGATTGAACTAAAGGAAAATGAACGTATCGATTACATGCTGGGCGAGCAGCTGAAAATCATCCAGGACGGGCAGTCTTTTGCCTTTTCCCTGGATACCCTGCTTCTGGCTTACTGGGCCAAAGAAGCCATCAAAAACCGGTCCAAGGTGGTTGAACTCTGCAGCGGCAACGCGGCAGCCAGCCTCTACATGGCTGCTTTTAACAAGGCCCATTACGACGATGTTGAACTGCAAGAAGACATGGTTTCCAAGGCCCGGCGGTCGGTTGAATTAAACGACATGCAGGACCGGATCACGGTCTACCAGGGCAATGTCAAAGACGCGGGCAGCTTTTTGCGAAAAGACAGCTATGACGTCGTCGTGGTCAATCCGCCATATTTCAAGGCCCCGGCCGGCCACAAGCTGAACCCGGACCGGTCTAAAGCCATTGCACGCCATGAACTGGAGATCAACCTGGAAGAAATCATCGCCGTTTCCGCCGGCCTCTTGAAAATGAAGGGGAAGATGTTCATGGTCCACCGGCCAGAGCGGCTGGGTGAGATCATCAATTACGGCTTTAAGCATGACCTGGCCGTTAAGACTGTTCAGCCCTTTGTCTCCAGAAGAGGGCAAGACGCCAATTTAGTCATCGTTGAAGCGGTCAGAAGCGGGAAAGGCGACGGGCTGGTTCTGCGCGACGCCATCGAAGTCCATGAGGCAGACGGCAGCAATACCCCGGCCATCAAGGAAATTTTAGAGGCCAAATTGCCAGAGGAAAAGCATTACTTTTATGTCCTTTTATGCAGCGACGGCAGCTTTTACGGCGGCTACACCAATGATTTAAAGAAAAGGCTGGAGGCTCATAATTCTGGTAAAGGGGCCAAGTACACCAAGAGCCGGCGGCCGGTTGAAATGATCTATCTTGAAGAATATGCCGACAAGCGGACGGCCATGCAGCGGGAATATTGGTTCAAGCATCATGACCGGGCCTGGAAGGAAAAATTTTTGCACGAGCAAGGGGTTAAATTTTAGGCGGAAAAGCTTGCGCTTAAAGGAAAAATCGAGTAAGCTAGATAAGCGTGCGATTGCACGCTAGAAAACACATCAAGAGCGATCGGTGTTCAGGTGCCTAAAGACAAACGGTTGAATGCTGAAATGAACGCTTGAGAGGAAATAACCTAGGAGGAATTTATTTATGTCAGTTGTATCTATGAAGCAATTGCTTGAAGCTGGTGTACACTTTGGTCACCAAACTAGAAGATGGGACCCGAAGATGAAGCCATACATCTTCACTCAAAGAAACGGGATCTACATCATCGACCTGCAAAAGACCATCAAGATGCTTGACGACGCCTACAACTACGTTAAGGCTGTTGCTCAAGACGACGGTGTTTTCCTGTTCGTTGGTACCAAGAAGCAAGCTCAAGAAGCAATCGCTGAAGAAGCTACCCGTGCAGGTCAATACTACGTCAACCAACGCTGGTTGGGTGGTACTTTGACCAACTGGACTACTATCCAAAGCCGGGTTAAGCGTCTGAAGGACTTGAAGAAGATGGCTGAAGACGGCACCTTCGACGTACTGCCAAAGAAGGAAGTTTCTTTGCTGACCAAGGAAATGGACAAGCTGCAAAAGTTCCTGGGCGGTATCGAAGACATGCCTCGGATTCCTGACGTAATGTTCGTCGTTGACCCTAAGAAGGAAAAGATCGCCGTTCACGAAGCTAACAAGCTTGGTATCCCAGTTGTAGCCATGGTTGACACCAACACTGACCCAACTCCGATCGACGTAATCATCCCTTCAAACGATGACGCTATCCGTGCTATCCGCTTGATCGCCGGTGCTATGGCTGACGCCGTAATCGAAGGCAAGCAAGGTGCAGATAACGCCGACGTTGAAAAGGAATTGTCTGAAAGCGCTGAAGAAAACTCTGCTGAAGAAGTAGACGACGCTGAATAATTTGTCGTAAACTATCTTTGGAAGAATTCTGTTATTTAGTTTGACCTGGAGGACTTTTTTAAATGGCAAACATTACTGCTAAGCAAGTCAAGGAATTGCGTGAAACCACTGGTGCCGGCGTCATGGACGCCAAGAAGGCACTGGTTGAAGCCGAAGGCGACATGCAAAGAGCTATCGAAATCATCCACGAAAAGGGTGAAGCAAAGGCTGCCAAGAAGGCTAACCGGATCGCTGCTGAAGGTTTGACTGGCGTTTACGTAGACGGCAACGTTGCTGCTATCGTTGAAGTCAACGCTGAAACTGACTTCGTTGCGCAAAACGAACAGTTCAAGACTTTGGTCAACGAAACTGCTGAAACTATTGCCAAGGGCAAGCCAGCTAACAACGAAGAAGCTTTGGCATTGACCATGCCTTCAGGCGAAAGCCTTGAAGAAGCATACGTAAATGCTACTGCGACTATCGGTGAAAAGATTTCCTTCCGCCGTTTCGCTGTTCTTGAAAAGACTGATGACCAACACTTTGGCGCTTACCAACACAATGGCGGCCACATCGGCGTTTTGACTGTTGTTGAAGGCGGCGACGAAGCCGTGGCTAAGCACATTGCAATGCACATTGCCGCAATGAGCCCAAAGGTTCTGTCCTACAAGGAACTTGACCCAGCTTTCGTCCTCGAAGAACTGGCTCAACTTAACCACAAGATTGACCAAGAAAACGAATCACGTGCCATGGTCAACAAGCCAGCTTTGCCACACCTTAAGTATGGTTCAAAGGCGCAATTGACTGACGAAGTCATTGCTCAAGCTGAAGAAGACATCAAGGCAGAACTGAAGGCTGAAGGCAAGCCAGAAAAGATCTGGGACAAGATCATCCCAGGCAAGATGGCCCGCTTCATGCTGGACAATACTAAAGTTGACCAAGAAAACACCTTGCTCGCTCAACTTTACGTTATGGACGACAGCAAGACTGTTGAACAATACCTTGAATCAGTCAATGCTTCCGTAGTAAGCTTTGTTCGTTTCGAAGTCGGCGAAGGCATCGAAAAGAAGCAAGAAGACTTTGCTGCTGAAGTTGCTGCACAAATGAAGAACTAATTTCTTCTAGCAAGAAAAAGGATGGGAAAACCCATCCTTTTTTTGTCGGCAAATTTGCTTTTACAAATTTAAGCTGGTGAAATAGGATAAATAGGAGAGACAGTTTTCTGTTTTATGGTAAAATAGTTAGAGCTAATTAGGAGGGCATTATGAGTCAAGTTAAATATAATCGTATCATTTTGAAAATTTCCGGCGAAGCTTTGGCCGGGGAAAAGGGAACTGGCATTGACCCAACTGTGATCAAGAAATTGGCGCACGAAATCAAGCTGGTTCATGAAATGGGCGTGCAAATCGGCGTCGTCTGCGGCGGCGGCAATATGTGGCGCGGGGAAACCGGGGCCAAGCTGGGCATGGAAAGAGCTCAAGCTGACTACATGGGCATGCTGGCCACGATCATGAATGGCCTGGCCCTGCAAGATGGCCTGGAAACTGCTGGCGTGCAGACCAGACTGCAAACCTCAATCTCCATGCGGCAGGTAGCTGAACCTTACATCCGCCGGGTCGCAATCAGCCACATGGAAAAGAACCGGGTCGTTATCTTCGGCGGCGGCACTGGCAACCCATACTTCTCAACTGACACCACGGCTGCTTTGCGGGCAGCGGAAATTAACGCTGACGTGATCTTGATGGCCAAGAACGGGGTTGACGGGGTTTACACTGCTGACCCGAACCTGGACCCAAGTGCCAAGAAGTTTGCTGAACTGACCCAGCTGGACATGATCTCCAAGGGCCTGCAAGTTATGGACAGAACTGCCAGCTCCTTGTCCATGGACACTCATATTCCATTGATCGTCTTCAACGTCAACACTCCAGGCAATATCAAGCGGGTAGTTGAAGGCGAAAACATCGGGACGATTATCAGAGGTGACAAGTAATGAACAACGAAACGATTGCTAAAGCCAAGAGCAACATGAACAAGTCGATCGAAGTCTACCAGAGCAATCTGGCAACTGTCCGGGCCGGGGTAGCCAACGCCTCCCTTTTGGACCGGGTGATGGTTGAATACTACGGGGTACCAACTCCGCTGGTGCAAATGGCCGGGATCACCATTCCAGAACCACGGGTTTTGGTAATCACTCCATATGACAAGACTTCTTTGAACGATATTGAACACGCCATTTTGGCTTCAGACCTGGGCCTTACGCCAGCTAACGACGGTAACGTCATCCGCCTGGTTATCCCGCAACTGACCGGGGAACGGCGGCAGGAAATTGCCAAGGAAGTCGGCAAGCTGGCTGAAGAAGCCAAGATTGCTGTCCGCAATGTCCGCCAGGAAGCCATGAAGGCTTTGAAGAAGCAGGAAAAAGACGGCGAAATCACTGAAGACGAAGAACGGCGCCTGGAAAAGGAAGTCCAGAAGATTACTGACGAATCAACCAAGAAGATTGACCAGATGGCTGACAACAAGCGCAAGGAAATCACTCAGGGTTAATTATGGATAAGAATAAGCAGCTGAATCATTTGGCGATCATCATGGACGGCAATGGCCGCTGGGCAAAGAAGCGGAAAATGCCGCGCTTCATGGGCCACAAGGCCGGGATGGACAACGTTGAAAAGATTGCGCTCGCGGCAGATGAGTTGGGAATTAAAGTCCTGACTCTTTATGCTTTTTCGACGGAAAACTGGGCCCGGCCCAAGGATGAGGTCAATTATTTGATGAACCTGCCGGTCAAGTTCTTTGACAAGTTCATGCCCCGCCTGCAGGCCCACAATGTTAAGGTCAACATCATGGGCTATCTGGATGCCCTGCCGGAATCAACCAGGGAAGTGGTTGAGCGGGCCATGGCGGAAACCGCGGCCAATACCGGTCTGGTTTTGAACTTTGCTTTTAATTACGGGTCAAGAAAAGAAATTGTTTCAGCCGTGCAGGCTCTGGCAAAAGAGGCCGCCAGCGGGGAAATCACGCCGGAAGAAATTACTGAAGACATGGTCTCCGCCAAGCTGATGACCGCCAAGTTTGCCCCTTATTCTGATCCAGACCTCTTGATCAGAACATCTGGCGAGCAGAGAATCAGCAACTTCCTGCTCTGGCAGATTGCTTACTCAGAGCTTGCCTTTACGGACAAGGCCTGGCCGGACTTCGACGAAAACGACTTGGCCGAAATGGTTAAGATCTACCAGCACCGGGATCGGCGCTTTGGTAAATTAGATGAAACAGATGGTTAGGTAATATGAAACAAAGAGTAATTACAGCAGTTGTTGCTTTATTGATTTTTATCCCGGTCCTGGTTGCCGGGGGCATGTGGATTGACTGGCTGGCTGCCTTTTTAGCTGCCGTCGGCATCAGTGAAGTCTTCTTGATGAAGAAGCAGATCCTGGTCTCAGTTGGCTTTACCCTGGCTGCCCTGGCCACCTTGACCTGGACCGTGCCCAACTCCTTCTTTGGCTTTTTGCCAAAAAACTGGAGCAAGTGGGGCGTCTTCTATGCCTTCGTAATGATTCTTTTGACCTGGACGGTTCTGTCTAAGAACAAGACGACTTTTGACGATATCGGCGTTTACGTCCTGTCAAGTTTGTACATCGGGACTGGTTTCCACTACCTGGCTGCGATCAGAAACAGCGATCCAGTCCATGGTTTGTGGCGCTTGCTCTTTGCCTTCGTGATTGTCTGGACTACTGACACGGCTGCCTATATGGTTGGCCGCAAGTTCGGCAAGCACAAGCTTTGGCCAGTAATCAGCCCGAACAAGACTTGGGAAGGGTCAATCGGGGCCGTGATCATCGCGGTTATCGTGACGGCAATTTATGTCAACCTGGCTCCAGTCGGCGGCGACAAGACCAGCTTGATCATTGCTTCCTTCTTCCTGTCAATCGCCGGCCAGATGGGCGACCTGGTTGAATCAGCCTACAAGCGCTTCTACGGGGTTAAGGACTCCGGCAAGATCCTGCCGGGCCACGGCGGGATCCTGGACCGGTTTGACAGCACGCTTTTCGTTTTGCCAATCGTTGCCTTGATCTTTGGAATTTAGGAGGTCGCTGTGAAAAGTATTCTAGCCTTCATTATAGTTTTTGGCCTGGTGGTCTTTGTCCACGAATTCGGGCACTTTTTCGTGGCGAAAAAGGCCGGTATTTTGGTGCGCGAGTTTTCAATCGGCATGGGGCCAAAATTGGTTCAGTGGCGGCCTGGTCAAACGACTTATACCATCCGCTGGCTGCCGCTGGGCGGCTATGTCCGCCTGGCTGGTCCTGACGAGCAGAGTGAAATCGACCCGGGGACGGCAGTTGTCTTGGAACTGAATGAGGCTGGAATTGTTACGCGAATCGATGCTTCAGAATCAGACCTGCCGATCGAAGGCCGTCCCTTGCGGGTGACTAAGGCCGATCTGGTTGATGACCTGACCATTGCAGGGTATGAAAATGGCGATGAGAGCCAGCTGGTGACCTACAAGGTCGACCATGACGCGACCATGATCGACGACACAGGCACCGAGCTGCAGATTACCCCCCGGGACGTGCAGCTGCCGGCAGCCAAACCATGGAAGAAACTGGCAACCTCTTTTGCCGGACCGTTTATGAATGTTGTTTTGGGCTTTGTGGTCTTGATGATCTACAGCTTTGCTTCAGTTGGCCCGGCAACAACGACCGTGGGCCAGGTAGCGGCAAACTCCCCGGCCCAGCACGTTTTGCAAAAAGGCGACCGGATCGTGGCCATCAACGGCCGGAAGATTAATACTTTTGACCAGGTCAGCCAGGCGATTGACTCTTCTAAGGGTAAGACCCTGACGGTCAAGGTCAAGCGGCAGGGAAGCGAAAAGTCAGTCCAGCTGACGCCAAAGTACTCAAAGAAGACCAAGTCATACCTGGTTGGCATTGTGGCTAAGGCCGACAACTCATTTTCCGCTAAGCTGAAGCGGGGCTGGGACTTGAGCTGGCAGGTAACAGGAATGATCTTCCAGGCCCTGGGCAACTTGTTCAAGCACTTCAGCTTAAACAAATTGTCTGGCCCAGTCGGGATCTACTCGGAAACTTCAAAGGCAACTTCCATGGGTCTGACCTACATGCTGGCCTTTGTTGGCATGCTGTCCATCAACCTGGGGATCGTCAACTTGATCCCAATTCCAGGTCTGGACGGGGGCAAGCTTTTGCTGGAACTCATCGAGCTCCTGCGGGGCAAGCCGATTCCAGAGGAGCATGAGACAGTCGTTGACTTGATCGGAGTGGTCTTCTTGCTGATTTTGATTATCGCCGTAACTGGCAACGACATCTACCGCTACTTTATCAAGTAGTCCTTGAAATAATAAATGTTTAGGAGAATTTAATTAATTATGCGTCAATCAATCTTTTTCATGCCGACGCTGAAGGAAACTCCAGCCGACGCGGTTGCAAAGAGCCACCAAGTAATGCTGCGGGGCGGATACATCCGGCAGGTTACGGCTGGTGTCTACTCATACCTGCCGCTGGGTTACAAGGTCTTGCGCAAGACTGAAAAGATCATTGAAGAAGAAATGGCTAATGCCGGCGTCGTTGAAATGATCATGCCGCACATGCTGCCATCTTCAATGTGGGAAGAATCAGGCCGTCTGCCAAAGTATGGCCCGGAAATGTTCCGTCTGAAGGACCGGCATGGCCGGGAAATGCTGCTGGGGCCAACCCACGAAGAAACCTTCACTGACGTGGTGGCTAAGAGCCTCAAGTCTTACAAGCAAATGCCCCTGCACCTTTACCAGATTCAAACCAAGTTCCGGGATGAAAACCGGCCACGTTTCGGTCTTCTCCGGGGCAGAGAATTTGTAATGCTGGACGGCTACAGCTTCGCGGCCAGCCAAGAACAGCTGGACAAGCAGTTTGATAATGAAAAGGCAGCCTACCTCAAGATCTTCAAGCGCACAGGCGTTGAAGTCCGGCCAGTTATCGCTGACTCCGGGACTATGGGGGGCAAGAACTCTATTGAGTTCCAGGCACCTGCCGCTGTTGGTGAAGACACTATTGCAACCAACGCTTCCGGTACCTACGCCGCTAACTTGGAAATGGCCGTCAGCGTTGATACCTTCAAGCAAGAGCCTGAAGAACTGAAGGCGATGGAAAAGGTTGCTACTCCAGGCTGCGACTCCATTGACAAGCTGGCAGAATTCTTGCAAGTGCCAGCCACCAGAATTGTCAAGAGCGTCCTCTACATCGTTGATGAAAAGAAGAAGGTTCTGGTTTTGATCCGGGCTGACAAGGAAGTCAACGAAGTCAAGCTGACTCACCTCTTGGACTGCGACAGCCTGCGGGTTGCTGAAACTAGCGACCTGGAAGAACTGACCGGGGCCGGAAAGGGCGGCGTTGGCCCGGTAAATGCTGACTGGGCTGACGAAATCGTGGCTGACGAAACTGTCAAGGGCCTCTATAACGTGGTCGTTGGTGCTGGCGAAAGCGATGCTCAATTCATCAACGCTAACTTGGACCGGGACTTCAAGGCTGACCGCTTTGCTGACCTCCGGGTTGCCAACGAAGGCGAACCTGACCCGGTTGACCATGAACCGCTCAAGTTTACTACCTCAATTGAAGTTGGTCATATCTTCAAGCTGGGGACCTACTACACGGAAACCATGGGGGCCAAGTTCCTGGACCAGAACGGCAAGTCCCAGCCAGTCATCATGGGCTCATACGGGATTGGGGTTACCCGCCTGCTTTCAGCCGTCGTTGAACAGCACGCGACTGAAAATGGGGTTGCCTGGCCAAAGGAAATCGCGCCATTCGGGATTCACATCATCCAGATGAAGATGAAGGATGAAATCCAAAGCAAGCTGGCCGAAGACCTGGAAGCCAAGTTTGCCAAGTATGACGTCCTTTATGACGACCGTAACGAACGGCCAGGCGTCAAGTTCAACGATGCTGACCTGGTTGGCGCGCCAATCAGAATTACTGTTGGCCGCGACGCGGCTGACGGGATCGTTGAAGTCAAGCGTCCAGGCGACGACCAGGCACAAAAGCTGGCCGTTGCCGACTTGGAAGACTTTATTGCCAACGAATTAGATTAGGATTGAACTCTCGTGACTGATAAAAACCAACTTTTTCTCAAATTGTTAAAACAAGTCGGCTTTTCGGCAGGGGGAGCTGACGAAGCGGTTTTACAGGCAGGGGAGATAAAAAACGTGGATGTCTACAGAAAAGAACGTAGATGGGATATCCACGTTTTTTTTACTACTCCACTGCGTTTTGAAAGCTACAATGCCTTGAACCAGGCAATTAAGCATGAATTTAATGACTTTGTTGATACTCGGCTCATAGTTGAAACGGCTGATGGCCAGCAGCAATACCTGCCAGACTACTGGCAGTACGCGGTTGAAAATTCAGAAGTCTTGTCCGCCAATCCGGCAGCCCAGAACTTCCTGGTCGGGCAGGCGCCCCATGAAGATAGTGGCCGCTGGGTTATTCCAATCAATGGCCAGCTTTTTGACAAGATTCTGGAGCAGCGGCTCTTGGACAGCTTCTCTTTAGAGCTGCGCGATTACGGCTTCTTTAACGTCAAGCTTTTGACGGAAGTTACTGACCAGGGCGGGCAAAGCGACTTTGAAAGCCTGGCCCAGCTGGTGGAAGCCCATGAGAAGAACATGCAGGAAGCCTTCCAGCAGGCCCCGGTCAAGCCAAAGCCAGCTCCCCGGCCCAGCTACCAGGGCCGGCGGGGGAAGAAGACCAGTTTTGGCCCAGGCGCCATCAGCGACAAGGCAGAGATTACCCAGTTGAAAGACTTGTCAGAAGACCAGCGCAGCGCGGTTGTCGAAGGCCATGTCTTCAAAGCGGAAATGCAGGAACTGCGGTCGGGCTCCTTTATTTTTTACGGGGAAATGACTGACTATACCGGTTCTATTTCTTTTAAGAAGTTCGTCCGTGATTCCGACAAGGAAGAAATCGAATATTTGAAAGGCATTAAGCCTGGTGTCTGGATCCGCATGCAGGGCAGCCTTAAGGATGACCAGTATGCCCATGACTTGATCTTCAACATCTACAGCATGGAATTAACCGAGCACGTGGGCCGGCAAGAAGCCTACCAAGGTGAAGAAAAGCATGTGGAATTGCACGTCCACACCAACATGAGTCAGCTGGACGCGACTAGCGATGTAGCAGACATCATCAAGACAGCCAAGAAGTTCGGTCAGCCGGCCGTCGCCATCACTGACCATGCTGGCCTGCAGGCCCTGCCGAATGCTTTTGAAGCGGGCAAAAAGACCGGGATGAAGGTCATCATGGGCCTGGAGGCCAACATGGTTGAAGACCACGGCCTGCTGGTTTTAAACCCCGCCAGCATGAAGTATGAAGACCAGGAATTCGTCATTTTCGACGTTGAAACGACCGGTCTGTCTTCTGTTTACGATACGATTATCGAAATCGGGGCGGTCAAGATGAAAAACGGTGAAGTTATCGACCGCTTTGACAAGTTCATCAACCCTCACCATCCATTGTCTGAAACTACGATTAACTTGACTTCAATTACGGACGAGATGGTCCAGGCGGCTGACGACGAAGCTGTCGTAATTAAGCAGTTCATGGACTTTTACGGCAATGACCCGCTCTGCGGGCACAATGTCCAGTTTGACGTGGGCTTTGTTAATGCGGCCTTGAAGCGCTGCGGTTATCCGGAAATCAGCCAGCCGGTCGTCGACACTTTGGAAGTTTCCCGCCTCCTGCACCCGGAACAGTCCCGTCACACTCTGGATTCGCTTTGCCGCAAGTACAATGTGGCCCTGGAGCACCACCACCGGGCCAACCAGGACGCTGAAGCAACCGGCTACCTGATGTTCAAGCTTTTGGATGCCTTTAACGACAAGTACCAGGAAGATGACCTGGGCAAGATGAACGACTACAGCAACGGGGAAGGCTACAAGCGGGCCCGGCCGACCCATATTACGGTCTTAGCCCAGAACCAAAAGCCAGGCCTGCGGAATTTATATGAACTGGTCTCCCTGGCCGGGATCAAATACAACTTCAAGGGGCTGAGAACCCCTAAGTCAGAACTCCGCCGCCTGCACGCCGGCCTTTTGTACGGGTCTGCCTGCAGCCAGGGGGAGGTCTTTATTGCCATGATGCAGAAGGGCTATGAAGAAGCCAAAAAGAAGGCGGAATTCTACGACTTTTTGGAAATCCAGCCGCCGTCAAACTACTCCAGCTTAATTGCCGATGGCTTGATTGCTGATGAAGCCCAGCTGGAAGAAATTCTGACCAATATTTACAAGCTGGGCAAGGAGCTGAACAAGCCGGTCGTGGCAACTAGCGATGCCCACTACATTGACAAGCATGAAGCCATCTACCGGGACGTATTGCTGGCTGCTCAAAGGGGTAACCCAAACCGCAACAAGCAGCACCCTGACTTGCACTTCTATACCACCCAGGAGATGCTGGATGAATTCAGCTTCATGGGCGAAGACATTGCTAAAGAAGTGGTCATTAGCAACCCGAACAAGATCAATGCCATGATCGATGAGGGAGTGCAGCCGGTCCAAGACGAAAGCTTCCCGCCAAAGATCCCGCATACGGCTGAACGGGTACGCAAGCTGACCTATGACAAGGCCCACGAACTTTATGGTGATCCTTTGCCGGACAATATCCAGGCCCGTCTGGACCGGGAGCTGGATGCCATTATCGGTAACGGCTACGGGGTTGTTTACCTGATTTCCCAGATGCTGGTGGCCAAGTCAGTTAAGGACGGCTACTTGGTTGGCTCCCGGGGTTCCGTTGGTTCCAGCCTGGTTGCCACCATGATGGGTATCACTGAAATCAACCCTATGCCGCCTCACTACCGCTGCCCGAAGTGCAAGCAGTCAGAATTTTTTGAAAACGGCGAATACGCCTCCGGTTTTGACCTGCCGGATAAAAAGTGTCCTGACTGCCAGGTCATGATGGTTAAAGACGGGCAGAACATCCCATTTGAAACCTTCCTGGGCTTCCATGGTGACAAGGTGCCCGACATCGACTTGAACTTCTCTGGTGACTACCAGCCAGTTGCCCATAATTTCATCAGAGTTATGTTTGGGCCAAACCACTCCTTTAAGGCCGGCACCGTAGGTACCCTGGCCGATAAAAAGGCGATTGGCTATGCCAAGCACTATCAAGACGAGCACCCGGAAATCAAGATGAACAACGCGGAAGTTGACCGCCTGGCCATCGGGGTTACCGGGGTCAAGGCCACGACCGGCCAGCACCCGGCCGGGATCGTCGTTTTGCCGGATGATAAGGACATCTATGAACTGACTCCCCTGCAGTATCCCTCAGACGATATCTCCAAGGAATGGAAGACGACCCACTTTGACTTCCACCAGATCCACGACAACCTCTTGAAGTTCGACATCCTGGGTCACCAGGACCCGACCATGATCAGAATGCTGCAGGACTTGTCCGGGATTGATCCTTTGACGATTCCAACTGATGACCCTAAGGTCATGTCCCTTTTCTCCAGCCCGGAAGCCCTAGGCGTTACTCCAGAGCAGATCAATTCCAAGACCGGGACCCTGGGCCTGCCGGAATTCGGGACCCCCTTTGTCCGGGGTATGCTGGAAGAGACCAAGCCGTCGACCTTTGCCGAGCTTTTGCAGATTTCCGGCCTGTCACACGGGACGGACGTCTGGCTAGGCAATGCCGAGGAACTGATCAACAACGGCACTTGCAAGTTAAAGAGCGTGATCGGCTGCCGGGACAACATCATGACTGACTTGATCCGCTGGGGAGTTAAGGAAGAAGTTGCCTTTTCAACCATGGAAACTGTCCGGAAGGGGAAGGGGATTTCTGATGAGAACATGGCCGTCTTAAAGGAAAATAAGAACATTCCTGACTGGTATATTCCGTCTTGCTTGAAGATCAAGTACATGTTCCCGAAGGCCCACGCGGCCGCCTACATCTTGATGGCTCTCCGGGTGGCCTGGTTCAAGGTCTACTATCCAGAGATCTACTATGCCGCCTACTTCTCAGTCAGAGCCGACAAGGTCGACCTGGAAGCCATGAGCCGGGGCAAGAACACGGTTGTGGCCTTGATCAACCGGATCAAGGAAAAAGGGACGGCAGCGACCAAGCTGGAAAAGGACCTGCAGACCTACATGGAACTGGTCAACGAAGCCATTGAGCGGGGGATCAACTTCAAGATGGTCGACATCAACGAGTCTGAAGCTACGACTTACAAGATCGTGGACAAGCACACCATTCTGGCACCGTTTAACGCCGTTGACGGCTTAGGTGACTCCGCGGCCAAGCAGATCGTGGCTGCCCGAAGTGAAGCGCCATTTTTGTCAAAGGAAGACCTGCAGGTTCGTGGCAAGGTTTCCCAGAAGATCATGGACTTCTTTGAAAACAACAATGTCTTAGAGGGGATGCCTGACCAGAACCAACTTTCCCTCTTCTAAGAGCTTCTTATTTACAAGTGGGAAAATTTCTGTTATAATTTTTTTAGATCGAATATGGTAAATTCGAGTGAGCAGCGATGCTCACTCTTTTTATTACGGAGGAAAATTTTGCCAAAAAACTTAACACCTATCCTGGAAGCAATCGAACCGGTCATTATCGGTCATGACTGTGAACTTGTTGATTTGGAATACGTCAAGGAAAAGAGTCAATACTATCTGCGAATCTACGTTGACAAGCAGCCAAACGGGATTGACATCGAAACGATTGCGGAGCTGAGTGAGTTGGTTGGAGAAAAATTGGACTCAATGCAGCCAGATCCGCTGCCAGACCCGTATATTTTGGAACTATCCTCACCGGGCCTGGAAAGACCGATCAAGAAGGAGCAGGACTGGGAGAAGGCCAAGGGCCAGTACATCCATGTCGGCCTCTACCAGAAATTGGAGGGCGAGAAGGTCTTTGAAGGTCATTTGCTTGACCTGGACGACCAGGAGATTAAACTGGAAATTAAGATCAAGACCCGGCGCAAGCAGCTGACTATTCCGCGCAAGCAGATCGCCAGCGCCCGTTTTGCAATCGAATTTTAGAAAGAGTGATCCAAAACTTATGTCAAAAGAAATGCTGGAAGCCTTTGACGTCTTGGAAAAGACCAAGGGTATCAAACAAGACGTTATCGTTGAAGCCATGAAGGCTGCTTTGGCCGCTGCCTACAAGAAGAACTACGGCCTAGCGGAAAATGTCGAAATCGACTTTAATGAAAAGAAGGGCGATTTTAAGGTCATGGCTTTGAAGACGGTGGTTGACGAAGTGCAAGACGACCGGGTGGAAGTCAGCTTAAAGGATGCCCTGGCCATCAACCGGGCATACGAAGTCGGCGACACGATCAAGTTCGAAGTTACCCCAAAGGACTTCGGTCGGACTGCGGCAGCTACGGCTAAGCAGGTCGTAATGCAGCGCCTGCGGGAAGCGGAAAATGCCCACATCGTCAACGAATACTCCCAATACGAAGATGAACTGGTCACCGGGACAGTAGAAAGAACTGACAACCGTTTCGTTTACGTCAACATCGGCAATGTTGAGGCAGTTATGGACATCAAGCGTGACACTATTCCAGGTGAACACTACAACCCGCAAGACAGGGTCCGCGTCCTGGTCACCAAGGTCGGTGCTGACGGCAAGGGAGCCCAAATCCGGGTTTCCCGGACCGCTCCGGATGTCGTTAAGCGGCTTTTTGAACAAGAAGTGCCGGAAATCTTTGACGGGACCGTTGAAATCATCTCCATCGCCCGGGAAGCCGGCGAAAGAACCAAGATTGCCGTTAAGTCCAACGACCCGAACATCGACCCGGTTGGTACCTGTGTTGGCCCACGCGGCAGCCGGGTGCAGAACGTGGTCAACGAACTGGGCGGGGAAAATATCGACATCGTGCAGTACGAAGAAGACCCATCTGACTACATCGCCAATGCCTTGAACCCGGCCGAAGTCATCGCTGTCCAGTTTGAAGACGAAGACGATGAAAGGAAAGCCTTCGTGATCGTGCCGGACTACCAGCTTTCCCTGGCTATCGGCAAGAAAGGGCAAAACGTCCGCCTGGCCGCCCGCTTGACTGGCTACAAGATCGACATCCGGCCAGAATCCGAAGTCGAATTTGTTGACGAAAGCGAAGTAGAAGATGAAACTGAAGTAGCAGAAGATCAAGATCTCCAGCAAACAGAAGCTGAAGAAGCAGAAGACCTGGATCTTGACGATGAAGAATAGGTGATTTCCTTGAAAAAAAGAAAAATCCCCATGCGGAAGGACTTGTTGACCGATACGATGCAGCCGAAGAAGGATTTGGTCAGAATCGTCGTTGACAAGGAAAAGAATGTTTCTGTTGATCCAAGCGGCAAGAAGCCGGGCCGCGGCGCTTATGTTTCCTTAAAACCTGAGAAGATCGCTGCCGCCCGAAAGTCAAAGGTGCTGGAACGCAGTTTGGGCGTGAAGGTAGCCGATGAATTTTACGACGAGCTCTTCGCTTACGTGGACCACCAGAAGGCAAGAAAAGAATTATTTGGTGATCAAAAATAATTAACAACCGAGAGAAAGCCTTAAATTTGCTTGGTTTGGCTACCCGGGCGGGGAAGACCGTTTCGGGCACGGACATCGTTTTGGCCAAATTGAAGAAGGGCAAGCTTAAGTGCATTATCATCGCGAATGATTTAGCAGAAAACAGCCGCGGCAAGATTGAAGCTGCTGTAAAGGCCCACCCAACGCCATTGGTCGACGTCTTTACGGAAGCTGAACTCAGTCAGGCTGTAGGTAAGAAACGCAAAGTTTTGGCATTAACAGATCGTGGTTTTGCGAAAACCTTGCTGGATAAGATTAAAGAAGGAGTGTGATCTAATGACCAAGAAACAAGAAAACGAAACTTCAAAGGAATTGGGCATGGATAACAAGAAAACCAGCGGCAAGTCTGGTAAATTAAAGATTTCAGTCAGTGCTATTCGCAAGGGCGAAAAGAAGACTGAGGGCAAGAGATCAAACACCCGCCGCCGGGCTAACAACCACTCTAACGACCACAGCAAGCGCCGCCGGCCAGCTGCCCAGGATTTGCTGAAGGACCTCAAGCAAAAGCAGCGGGCTGACGAAGCCCGTCTGGACCAGGAAAGCAAGGCTGCTAAGCATGAATACAAGAAGTCCTTGAACAAGGCTGAGGCCAGCGAAAGCAAGCCGGTTGTCAAGAAGGTCGAAAGTGCCGAAAAGCCTGCTGAAACCGCAGCTGAAGCACCAAAGGTCCGTGGGCCAAAGATCTTGAAGCCATCCCCAGCCCGCTTGAAGCAAAACCAGGCAAACAGTGAAAAGCCTGCTGCCAAGCCTTCATCTTCTCGCCGGCCAAGTTCTCGGCCAAGCTTCACTGAAGCGCCAATGCCGGAAAACAAGGAAGGCCGCCGCAGAAAGAGTGGCAAGCCAGGCCGCAAGGGGCAAAACTCTTACGCTAACCAAGGCAGAGGGGCAAATAGCGACCGCAGTCAACAGCGCAAGCGCAAGAACAAGAAGCACCAAAGTGCTCCGCAAGTTAAGAAGCAGGTTACCCAAAGAAAGGACCGTCCACTTCCAGAAAGCTTTGAATACGAAGTTGGCATGAACGCCCAAGACCTGGGCAAGATCCTCCACCGGGAACCAGCTGAAATCGTGAAGAAGCTCTTCATGCTGGGGATCATGATCAACCAGAACCAGTCTTTGGACAAGGGCACCATTGAACTGCTGGCTGCTGACTACGGCATCGAAGCTGTTGAAAAGGTCCATGAAGACATTTCCGACATCGACAATATTTTTGCCCAGGAAATGGAAGAGTCCAAGAACTCTGAAAACCAGGTTGTCCGTCCGCCAGTCGTAACTATCATGGGTCACGTCGACCATGGTAAGACTACCTTACTGGACCGTCTGCGTCACACTCGGGTTTCTGAACACGAAGCCGGCGGGATCACCCAGAACATCGGGGCCTACCAGGTCCGGATCAACGACCGTTTGATCACCTTCCTGGACACTCCAGGTCACGCGGCCTTCTCAAGCATGCGGGCCCGCGGGGCGGAAATCACCGACATTGTCGTTTTGATCGTTGCCGCTGACGACGGGGTTATGCCGCAGACTATCGAAGCCATCGACCACGCCAAGAGCGCGGGCGTGCCAATCATTGTGGCCATCAACAAGATGGACCGGCCAGGCGCCAACCCTGCCCACGTTACTGAACAATTGATGCAGTATGAACTGATTCCGGAAAACTACGGCGGCTCAACTATCTTCGTCAACATCTCAGCCAAGACCGGGATGGGGATTGATGAACTTTTGGAAAACATCATCCTTGAAGCCGATATGCTGGAACTGAAGGCTGACCCGAAGCAAAAGGCGATCGGTACGGTTATTGAAGCCCGTCTGTCCCGGGGCAAGGGGCCAGTTGCCGACGTTTTGATCCAGCAGGGTACCCTGCGGGTCGGTGACCCAATCGTTGTTGGTGACACCTTCGGCCGGGTTCGGACGATGACCAACGACAAGGGCCACCAGGTCAAGAAGGCTACGCCATCAATGCCCGTTGAAATTACTGGTTTGAACGACGTGCCGGAATCTGCCGACAAGCTGGTTGTCTTTGCCGATGAAAAGACTGCCCGCGCGGTTGGTGAAGCCCGGGCACAGCAATCCCTGCAAAAGCAGCGGGAAAACGTACAGCACGTTACTCTGGACAACCTCTTTGACACAATGAAGCGGGAAAGCATGAAGTCCGTTGACATCGTTTTGAAGGCTGACGTGCAAGGGTCTGCCGAAGCCTTGGCTCAATCCCTCCAAAAGATTGACGTTGAAGGCGTTCGGGTTAACATTATCCACTCCGGTGTCGGGGCCATCAATGAAAGTGACGTTACCCTGGCCAGCGCTTCAAACGCCTTAATCATCGGTTTCAACGTCCGGCCAACGGCTACGGCCAAGAGCCAGGCTGCCCAAGAAGGCGTCGATATCCGCCTTTACAGTATCATCTACAAGGCGATCGATGACGTTAAGGCCGCTATGCAAGGGATGCTGGAACCAACTTACGAAGAAAAGGTTATCGGTAACCTTACTGTCCGCGAAACTTGGAAGGTCTCCAAGATCGGGACCATCGCCGGTGCCTTTGTCGACAACGGTTACGTGACCAGAGAATCAGGCATCCGGGTCATCAGAGACGGCGTGGTCAAGTACGACGGCAAGGTTGCCTCACTGCGCCGGTTCAAGGACGACGTCAAGGAAGTCAAGGCAGGCTTTGACTGTGGTTTGACCATTGAAAACTTCAACGACATCAAGGAAGGCGACGAACTGGAAGCCTACGAAATGCAGGAAGTTAAGCCAGGTTAACAGGAGGCTGAAATGAAGCACAGAAAAGGACGGGTTGAAGGCGAAATCTTGCGGGAACTGACTAAGATCATCCGCAAGAACATCCGCGATCCCCGGGTCAGCAACGTGACTTTTACCGCCGTGGAGTGCAGCAATGATTTTTCATACGCGACTGTCTACTACAGTTTGCTGACTGAAGATGAACAGGCGCAAAAGGAAGCGGAAGCCGGCTTGGAAAAGGCTAAGGGAACCATGCGACACTTGCTCGGCCAGAGCTTGACCATGTACAAGGTTCCAGAACTGATTTTCAAGCGGGACCAGTCCGTGATCTACGGCAGCAAGATCGACCGTTTGCTTGCTGACTTGAAGAAGCAGGAACAAGATCGCCAAAACTAGTAAAAAGCGCCTTCGGGCGCTTTTTTGCGTTTATAGAAGAGGAGAAAAAGATGTTCAATGGAATTATCGTAATCGACAAGGCAGCAGGGATGACTAGCGGGGATGTGGTTTATAAGCTGCGCCGACTCTTAAAGCAAAAAAAGATCGGCCATGCCGGAACCCTGGACCCGGAAGTCACCGGAGTTTTGCCAATTGCTTTGGGTCAGGCAACCAAACTGATCGAGCTGATGCATGAGCGGCCAAAGGCTTATGTTGGTGAAGGGATGCTGGGCCTGGCCACGGACTCTTATGACCTGGAGGGGAAGATTTTGGCGGAAAGAGCCTTGTCTCAGCCAGTCAGTGACCAGGCCATCAAAGCAGCAATGGAAAAGTTTACCGGGGAAATCGTCCAGCAGCCGCCGATTTATTCTGCCGTCAGGGTAAATGGCAAGCGGCTCTACGAATACGCCAGAGAAGGGATCCCAGTTGAGCGGCCCAAGCGGACTGTCCAGGTTTTCCGCTACGACTTGACGGAGCCAAGTCAGTTCGACCCAGAGAAGGGCCGGCAGACTTTTACTTATGAAGTTGAATGCTCTAAGGGGACCTATGTCCGCAGCCTGGTTAACGACTTAGGCGAAGAACTGGGCCTGCCGGCAGTGATGACCAAACTGCGGCGGACGGCCAGTTCTGGTTACAAGCTCCAAGACGCGGTTACTTTGGAAGAACTGGCGGATAATTTGAACCACGCTGAAGATTATATTCAGCCAATCGACAGCTTTTTCGCTGACTACCAGCAAGTTGATTTAGATGCCGCCTTATGGCAGCAGGTTAAAAACGGGGCCTGGATCAAACTCCCTCTTGATGCAGACAAGGTCGCTTTGCGGTATAATAAAACAGTTAAAGCGATTTACCGGGCCAAGGGACAAGGTCTCTACTGTCCGGACTTAATGCTTTTAAGTAATGAGTAATTGAGGGATTAAGTTTGAAAGTGATAAATCTAAGCTATCCGTTCAAGAAAGAGCTGACGGCCGGCAAGGTTGTGCTGGCCCTGGGCTTTTTTGATGGAGTTCATATCGGCCACCAGAAGTTGATCAAGGAAGCCAGGATAATTGCAGTGGAGAAGGATCTACCATTGATGGTGCTGACCTTTGACCGCCACCCCAAGGAGGTCTATGCCGGAGTTAAGGACTTTGAGTACTTGAACACACCGGAGGAAAAGGCCTACGAAATGTCCAAGATCGGGGTCGACTACCTGGTGATTCTCAAGTTTACGCCGGAGTTCAGCCACCTGGCTCCCCAGGCATTCGTTGATGAGATCATCATGGGCCTGAAAGCAGACACGGTGGTAGCCGGCTTTGACTACAGCTACGGCCCAAAGGACGTGGCCAATATGGAAAATCTGCCGGTCTTTGCCAAGAGTCGCTTTGACATCAAGGTGGTTCCAAAGCAGATCTTTGCCGGGAAAAAAATCGGTTCAACTGAAATCCGCCAGGCTGTTAAAAGCGGCAATCTCCGCTTGGCCACAGAACTTCTGGGCCACCCGTATTTGACCAGTGGCAAGGTCGTCCACGGCTTCAGAAACGGCCACAAGCTGGGCTTCCCAACCGCGAATTTAGAGCTGGACTGGCCAAAAGTTTTGCCGAAAATCGGAGTCTACGCGACCATGACCCAAGTAGGGGACAGATGGTATCAGTCAATGACCAGTGTCGGCTACAATGTCACTTTCAATGATGAGAAGAAGATTTACATCGAATCCAACATCTTTGATTTTGACCAGGACATTTACGGCCAGCAAATCACCATCGCCTGGTACAAATACTTGCGCGGGGAAGAAAAGTTTGCCGACATGGCGGCTTTAAGCGAGCAGCTGAAGCTGGACCAAGTCGCTAGTGAAAACTATTTTAGTTCACTGATTGAGCAGTAATAAGAACGGTCTTTTAAGCAAGACCGTTTTTTTGCGGGATTTTTTAGCATTCTCCTTGACTAACTGCTAATTTCTTGTTAATCTATGCCATGTTAGCACATGAAAGTTGTAAGTGCTAAAAGTGAGGGCGATGTTATGTTGACCGAACGTCAAGAACTTATTCTAAAGACAATTATTCAAGATTTTACCAAGACGCATGAGCCGGTTGGCTCAAAGACAGTCATGAATCAATTGTCGATTAAAGTGTCCAGCGCGACAATCCGCAACGAGATGGCGGTTCTGGAAGAGCATGGCTTGATTGAAAAGACTCACTCCTCCAGTGGCCGGGTGCCATCGACTGAGGGCTATCGCTATTACCTGGACAATTTGGTGCAGCCGCTGCAGCTGCCGGAAGAAATGTACAATCAAATTGGCTACCAGTTTGATCAGCCGTTCAACCAAGTGGACGAAATCGTCAAAGAAGCCGCCAAGATCCTGTCAGACTTGACTGACTACACGGCCTTTGCAGAAGGGCCGGAAGCCAAGAATGTCAGCATCACTGGCTTCAGAATCGTGCCCCTGGCTCCCCGGCAGGTCATGGCTATTCTGGTAACCAGCGATGGCAGCGTCAAGAACCAGCTCTACACCTTGCCGCGGCACATCTCAGGGGACGAAGTTGAACGGGCGGTCCGCTTGATCAATGACCAGCTGGTTGGCAAGAATTTAAGCGAAATCAACAAGCAGACCTTTGAGCAGCTGTCCAGCAGCCAGATCGTGGGCAAGAATGCCCCGGAATTTCTGGAATTGCTTGAAGCCGTCATTAAGGACGCGGCAAGCGAGCAGATGTATGTTGACGGTCAGCTGAACCTGCTCAACAATACTGAAAACAGCGATTTAAAAGCCATCAAGTCGCTATATGAACTGATCAATTCCAGCTCTCTGGCTGGAGAACTGATCGATCTGAGCGACAGTCCCAGCCATTACCCAGTTTATGTCCGCTTAGGAGCGGAACTAGAGAACGACTTGCTGAAGGATTTCAGCCTGGTAATGGCTGAATACAGTGTTGGCCGCTACGGGCGGGGGACGATCGCCCTGCTGGGGCCGAGACATATGCCTTACTCGGAAATGATCGGCTTGATGGAATACTTCCGCCAGGAACTGGCCCGCAAGTTGTTAGATTACTATGGCAGATTTAAATAAGGAGGTTTGTCGTGAGCAAAGAAGAATTTCCAAGTGAGAAAGATTTGCCGCAAGAAGACCAGGAAAAGCAAGCCAAGGCAGCTGAAGCTGACAAGGCCGGCGTAAAAGATGACAAAAAGGTAAAAGATGACAAAGAAGAAGCGGCCAAGCCAGCTGATGTAGAACTGGATCAGCTCAAGGCTGAAGTTGCCGCTTTGACCCAGAAGAACAAGGATCTGGAAGACAAGTACTTGCGCAGCCAAGCTGAGATTCAAAACGCCCAGCGCCGCTACAGCAAGGAAAGAGCCAACCTGGTCAAGTACGAGTCCCAGCGTCTGGGCAAGGATATCCTGTCCAGCGTGGACAACTTGGAAAGGGCTCTGCAGGTCAAGGCCGACGACGAGGCTTCCAGACAGCTGAAGAAGGGGATCGAAATGACCCTGGAAGGCCTGGTCAGAGCCTTGAAGGACAACGGCATTGAAGAAATCAAGGCTGACGGCGAAAAGTTTGATCCGACATTGCACCAGGCGGTCCAAAGCGTACCAGCTGAAAATGATGAGCAAAAAGGCTATGTCGTTCAGGTCCTGCAAAAGGGTTACGTCTACAAGGATCGTGTCCTGCGGCCAGCCATGGTTGTCGTTGCCCAGTAAGGCAATTTTTTAACAAAGCAATAAACAAGCAAAAATAAATAAAAGGAGATAAAAAGATAATGTCTAAAGTTATTGGGATTGACTTAGGTACCACCAACTCAGCAGTTGCGGTTTTGGAAGGCAAGGAACCAAAGATTATTACCAACCCGGAAGGCGCTAGAACTACCCCCTCAGTAGTTGCCTTCAAGGACGGCGAAATTCAAGTCGGTGAAGTTGCCAAGCGGCAAGCCATCACCAACCCGAACACCATCGTTTCCATCAAGCGGCATATGGGCGAAAGTGACTACAAGGTTAAGGTTGGCGACAAGGCTTACACCCCGCAGGAAATTTCAGCCATGATCCTGCAATACATCAAGAAGTTCTCAGAAGACTACCTTGGTGAACCAGTTACTGACGCGGTTATCACTGTTCCAGCCTACTTCAACGACGCGCAACGGCAAGCAACCAAGGACGCCGGCAAGATCGCGGGCTTGAACGTGCAACGGATCATCAACGAACCAACTGCTTCAGCCCTGGCCTACGGCTTGGACAAGGATGAAGACGACGAAACTGTTCTGGTTTACGACCTTGGTGGTGGTACTTTCGACGTTTCCGTCCTGCAATTAGGTGACGGTGTCTTCCAAGTTCTGTCAACCAACGGTGACACTCACTTGGGTGGGGACGACTTTGATAACAAGATCATCGACTGGCTGGTTGACGGCTTCAAGCAAGAAAACGGCATTGACTTGTCCAAGGACAAGATGGCAATGCAACGTTTGAAGGACGCGGCTGAAAAGGCCAAGAAGGACTTGTCAGGCGTATCTTCAACCCACATCTCCCTTCCTTTCATCTCCGCTGGTGAAGCAGGTCCTCTGCACTTGGAAGCAGATCTTACTCGGGCTAAGTTCAACGAACTGACTGATGACTTAGTGCAAAGAACCAAGATTCCATTTGACAACGCCCTGCGTGACGCTGGCCTGTCAGTTGGCGACATCGACAAGGTTATCTTGAACGGTGGTTCAACTCGGATTCCAGCTGTTCAAGAAGCTGTAAAGCAATGGGCCGGCAAGGAACCAGACCACTCAATCAACCCAGACGAAGCCGTTGCTTTGGGTGCCGCAATCCAAGGTGGGGTTATCTCCGGTGACGTTAAGGACATCGTTTTGCTTGACGTTACTCCGCTTTCCCTGGGTATCGAAACCAAGGGCGGGGTCTTCACCAAGCTGATCGACAGAAACACCACCATCCCAACTTCCAAGAGCCAAATCTTCTCAACTGCCGTTGACAACCAACCAGCTGTTGACATCCACGTTTTGCAAGGTGAACGGCCAATGGCAGCTGACAACAAGACTTTGGGTCGCTTCGAACTGACTGACATTCCAGCTGCTCCACGTGGCGTGCCACAAATCCAAGTTACCTTCGACATCGACAAGAACGGTATCGTTAACGTTTCAGCCAAGGACCTGGGGACTGGCAAGGAACAAAAGATCACCATCCAATCAGCTTCCGGCCTGTCAGACGAAGAAATCGAAAGAATGAAGAAGGAAGCTGAAGAACACGCTGAAGAAGACGCCAAGAAGAAGGAAGAAGTTGACCTTAGAAACGAAGTTGACGGCTTGATCTTCCAAACCGAAAAGACTTTGAAGGAAGTTGACGGCAAACTCGCAGACAGCGACATTCAACCAGTTAAGGATGCCCTGGAAGACCTGAAGAAGGCCCAAAAGGACAACAACCTGGACGAAATGAAGGAAAAGAAGGACGCTTTGAGCAAGGTTGCCCAAGACCTGGCTGTCAAGCTCTACCAGCAAAACGCCCAAAACCAGCAAGGTCAAGGCGGTCAAGCAGGCCCAACTGACGATGGTTCAAATGGCGCAAACGGCGACACGGTTGACGGCGACTTCACCAAGGTAGACCCAGACAAGTAAAGCGACTATAATCAAACAAAAGGAGAAGAACTGCTTGATGTAGTTCTTCTCCTTTGTTAGTAAAAGGAGCAATAATAAACAAATGGCAGCAAACCGTGACTATTATGACGTCTTAGGCGTGAGCCGGGATGCCAGTGACGCAGAAATCAGCAAGGCCTACCGGAAGTTGGCCAAGAAGTATCACCCGGACTTAAACCACGAAGCAGGGGCAGAAGAAAAGTACAAGGAAGTCAACGAAGCTTACGAAGTGCTGCATGACCCGCAGAAGCGGCAGCAGTATGACCAATTTGGTCAGGCTGGCATGAACGGCCAGGGCGGCTTTGGCGGCCAGTATGGGGGCCAGGGCTTTGGCGGAGCTGATTTTGGTGACTTTGGTGACATTTTTAGCAGCTTCTTTGGCGGCGGTGCCCGCCAGCAGGTAGACCCGACCGCTCCGCAGCGGGGGGCTGACCTGGACTACACCATGACGATCGACTTTATGGATGCCATCAAGGGCAAGACCACTGAAATCAGCTACAGCCGGTCAACCACCTGTGAAGTCTGCAAGGGTTCCGGGGCTGAAAAGGGTACCCACCCGATCACCTGCGACAAGTGCGGGGGCAGCGGCATGATGACCATTACGCAAAGAAGCGTTTTGGGCATAATCCAGCGGCAGACGACCTGTGACAAGTGCGGGGGCAGCGGGGTCATCATCCAGCATCCATGCCAGAATTGCCACGGCAAGGGGGTCAAGACCCAGAAGCAGACCCTGCAGGTTAAGGTGCCAGCCGGCATCGACAACGGCCAGCAGATCCGCCTGGCCGGCCAAGGCGAAGCCGGCAAGAACGGTGGCCCATACGGGGACCTGTACATCGTCTTCCGGGTGCGGCCAAGCAAGGACTTCACCAGACGTGGCCAGACCATCTACACGACCGTGCCGATTTCCTTTGCCCAGGCAACCTTGGGTGACGAGATCAACGTCAAGACAGTTTACGGCGACACGAAACTGAAAATTCCGGCCGGCACCCAGCCAAACCAGAAGTTTACTTTAAAGGGAAAGGGTGTTCCAAGCCTGAGCGGCGGCAGCACTGGTGACCAGGTAACCACGGTTGAGGTCGTGATTCCGAAGTCCATCAATGAGGCTCAGCGCAAGGCCCTGCTGGAATTCGTCAAGGCCAGCGGTGGCTCCATTGCCCCGCAGGAAAAAGGCTTCTTTGAACGCTTGAAGGAGAAGCTGAGCTAAATTTTTAAGCAAATTAAAGAGGCAGTCTGCAAGGACTGCCTTTTTTGATGACTGGGAAAAGACAAATGCTTTGTTTTCGGGTATAATTGTTTAGTACTTTAGTAAGGATGCGAGAAAATATATGGACTTAGAAAAATTAAAAGACTACCAAAAGCACATCCGCAATTTTTCAATCGTGGCCCACGTTGACCACGGCAAATCAACGATTGCCGACCGAATTCTGGAACTGACGGACACGGTTTCCAAGCGGCAGCTGAAAAATCAAATGCTGGATGATATGCCCCTTGAACGGCAGCGGGGGATCACCATCAAGATGAACTCGGTGCAGGTCAAGTATCACGCCAATGACGGGGAAGACTACATTTTCCACTTGATCGACACCCCTGGCCACGTCGACTTCTCCTATGAAGTTTCCCGGTCCCTGGCTGCCTGTGAAGGGGCTGTCCTGGTCGTTGACGCCTCCCAGGGTGTCCAGGCCCAGACCCTGTCCAACACTTACCTGGCTTTGGAAAACGACCTGGAAATCCTGCCTGTTTTAAACAAGATCGACCTGCCAAGCGCCGACCCGGACATGGCCAAGAGCGAAATCGGCGACATGCTGGGCTTAGACGCCAGCGACGCCGTTGAAGTTTCCGGCAAGACCGGGGCAGGGATTCCGGAACTTTTGGAAAGAATCGTGACCGACATCCCAGCGCCGACTGGGGACTTGACCAAGCCCCTCAAGGCCTTGATCTTTGACTCCAAGTATGATGACTACCGGGGGGTGGTCATGTCAGTCAGAATTGAAGAAGGCACGGTTAAGCCAGGCGACGAAATCATGATCATGAACACCGGCAAAAAGTATGAAGTAACCGAAGTCGGTGTTTCCAGCCCCCACCCGGTTAAAGAAGACATCTTGATTGCCGGGGACGTTGGCTATATTACTGCCAACATCAAGTCTGTCCGGGAAACCCGGGTCGGGGATACCATCACTAGCGCTGAAAACCCGACGGCAGAAGCTTTGCCAGGCTACCGGCAGATTCCGCCAATGGTCTACTCTGGTATGTATCCAACCGACAACCGGGACTATGACGACTTGAAGGAAGCCCTGCAGAAATTACAGCTTAACGATGCGTCTCTGGAATTTGAGCCGGAAACTTCCCAGGCCCTGGGCTTTGGCTTCCGCTGCGGCTTTTTGGGCCTTTTGCACATGGACGTCGTGCAAGAGCGCTTGGAGCAGGAATTTGACCTGGACCTCATCATGACCGCGCCGTCAGTTGACTACCACGCTATCATGCCGACTGGTGAGGTCAAGCTGATCGACAACCCGGCTGACCTGCCGGATGCCGGTGAATACAAGGAATTGCAAGAGCCTTACGTCAAGGCGGAAATCATGGTGCCAAACGACTTCGTCGGTGCTGTAATGCAGCTGTGTGAAGGCAAACGGGGCGAGTTCCAGACCATGGACTACCTGGACAAGTACCGGGTCAACGTGATCTACGAAATGCCCCTGGCAGAAATTATTTACGATTTCTTTGACCAGCTTAAGTCTTCAACCAAGGGCTATGCTTCTTTGGACTATGAAATCATCGGCTACAAGGCCACCAACCTGGTCAAGATCGACATTCTCTTGAACAAGGAACCAATCGATGCCTTGAGCTTCATCGCCCACCGCGAAGAAGCCCGGGACCGGGCCGTCCAGATGTGCAGCCTGTTGAAGAAGCTGATCCCGCGGCAAAACTTCCAAGTCGACATCCAAGGGGCAATCGGGTCCAAGATCATTTCCCGGGCTACGATCAAGCCTTACCGAAAAGACGTTACCTGGAAGATCCACACCGGTGACCCGGACCGGCGGGCCAAGCTTCTGGAGAAGCAGAAGCGGGGCAAGAAGCGGATGAAGTCAGTTGGTCGGGTGGAAGTCCCGCAGGACGCCTTTATGGCAGTATTACGGATGAATGACGATGACATCAACGGCAAGTAAAAATACAAAAGACCACCCAGTCCGCCGCATTATTCTGCGCCTAGTTGCCGTAATCCTCTTTTTGCTGGGCCTGGCTTTGGTCTTTAACCAGCAGATCAGCGCGTTTTTGGTCAAGCAGAACCAGACCGCGGCTTTAAAGGGCCTGACCCGGGACCAGGTCGTGCAGAACCAGAAAAAGAAGGGGATGTATGACTTCAAGAAGGTCAAGTCAATTGACTTTGCCCAGACCACCCGCAGCCGGGTCAAGAACACAGCTGGCGCAATTGGGGCAATTTCCATCCCCAGCGTCAAGCTCTACCTGCCAGTTATGCAGGGCCTCTCAGACGCGGCTCTGTCAACAGGGGGCGGCACCATGCGGGCTGACCAGAAGATGGGCAAGGGGAACTACCCTTTGGCCGCCCACTACATGACCGACCAGGGGGCCCTTTTTTCACCCCTTGAAAGGGTCAAGCTGGGCAGCATGGTCTATTTGACTGATTTAAAGAAGGTCTATGCATACAAGATCTACTACAAGAAGGTGGTTGACCCCAGCGCCGTCTGGCTGGTTGCCAACACCAAGAAGAAGATCGTGACCTTGATCACCTGTGCCGATGGCGGGGTAAACCGCAGGTCTTTAAGAGGGAAGCTGACCGCGGTCAAGCCGGCAAGCAAGCAGAATTTGGAGATGTTTAAACTTCGATGAAATGGCAAGAAAGAACAGCTGATCCTTTGGCCAGTGACCTGGTTGAGGAATTTCAACTTAGCCCATTAACGGCTAAGTTGTTTTCTTTGCGGGGAATTGACAACGAGGAAAAAATCGATTATTGGCTCCACGCCAGTGAAAATGACCTGGCTGATCCCTTTTTGATGCATGACATGGACAAGGCAGTCGGCCGGATCAACCAGGCCCTGGACGAGGGCGAAAAGATCACTATTTACGGGGACTATGACGCTGACGGGATCACCGCCACGGCCATAATGACGGAAATGCTGACCATCATGGGGGCTGATGTCCATTACTTCATTCCTGACCGCTTCAAGGACGGCTATGGGCCAAGTTTAGACCGCTACAAGGATATTGTGGCAGACGGGACGAAATTGATCATCACCGTTGACAATGGGGTAACCGGGATTGAAGAAGTGGCATATGCGCAGTCTCACGGCGTGGACGTGATCGTTACCGACCACCACACCTTCAAGGAGGAAAAGCCCGACGCTTATGCCCTGGTGCACTGCAACTACCCAGGCCAGGCTTATCCTTTTGACGACTATTGCGGGGCCGGGGTAGCTTATACTATTGCCCGGGCAGTCTTAGAAGACACGGCCAGCGAATTTTTGGAACTGGCCATGATCGGGACCATTGGGGACATGGTCAAAGTTTCCGGTGAAGGGCATGTTATCGTTAAGCGAGGCTTGGAGATGCTGAATGAAAGCTCCCGGCCGGGCCTGGAGGCTCTTATCCGCAATGCCGGCCTTACCCCGGGGATGATTGATGAAGAAGACGTCGGCTTTAGCATCGCTCCCCGTTTAAACGCCTGCGGCCGCCTGGCTGATGCCAGCCTGGCCGTAAGGCTACTTTTGGCGGAAAGCCCGGGCGAGGCCCAGGAATTAGCCGATCAGATTGAAAAGCTGAACAATGAGCGAAAAGACCTGACCCAAGCGACCATGCAGGCGGCTGAGGCTCAAATTAAGAGCCGGGGCTACCAGAAAGAAGCGACATTGACCCTGTATGACCCGGCCTGGCATGAAGGGGTCATGGGCTTAGTCGCCAACAAGATCGTGGAAAAATACCACAAGCCAACCTTGATGCTGACGAAAAACGAGGCCGGCCTGGTCAAGGGGTCTGGCCGGTCCAGCCAGGGCTTCAACTTGTTCAATGCCTTGAAGCCTTTTGAAGGCAAGTCCATCACCCAGTTTGGCGGCCACGACTTTGCCTGCGGCCTGTCGACGACTGAGGAAAATCTGAACCAGCTCAGGCGCGACTTTAATCAAAGCTATAAGGCAGGGGAGAAGGCTCCGGAAAAGGTCCAGGAATATGATGGCACGATCAGTCCATTAGATGTTGATTTGACCAGCGTTTATGACCTGGCCCAGGCCGGGCCTTTTGGCACGGACAACCCCCAGCCGGTCTTTTTGCTTGACAAGCCGCAGATCTCTAACTTCCGCCCTATGCGGAAGGGCTGCAGCTTCATGGTGGGCCCGGTCAGGGCGGTGGACTTTGACCACAGCTTAAACCAAACTGTCCTGCCTTATTTGCAGCAGATGTTGGTTAAGCTTGCTTCTAACACTTTTAAAGGCAAGACCAATGTCCAGTTCCGGATTGTTGACCTGCATTACGGCCAGTCCTTGTACGCGCCAGCCGCCCGGATTGTGGACTTTCGCGGGCAGGAGAATTTGCTGGGTTTTGCGGACAAGTATCTCTTATTTGATGAGAGAAATCTCAGCCAGGCCATTAATCATTTTGGCATAACTAAAGAGCAGATTTCCCTGGCCAAGGACAATGAAGACCTCAGCCAGCAGGTCGTGTCAGTTCTTGACGTGCCGGCCAATGAGGCCCA
This sequence comes from Lactobacillus leichmannii, assembly GCF_024701915.1. NCBI lineage: Bacteria > Bacillati > Bacillota > Bacilli > Lactobacillales > Lactobacillaceae > Lactobacillus > Lactobacillus leichmannii. Next base: position 131,471 of record NZ_QOCY01000042.1, read on the forward strand.
GCTGAACTTTGTCCTGGCCAAGCCTTACCGCCAGCTCTACCTGCGCTTTCAGTTGGACCAGCTGCCAGGGGAGACCCTGCCCAGCCGGGGCAACTTCGGCCTGGTCTGGCAGTACTTTTTAGCCCACCCGGGACTAAAACCGAATGATTACATGCAGGCTGCCGGCCAGCTGGGGATGGATCCGGACAGCATCATGTTTATTTTGAGGGTGTTTTTTACCCTTGATTTTGTTAAAATGGAAGAGGACAGATTGCTCCCTAAACCGAGTCCGACAAAGAAGTCTTTGGACGATTCAGCCTATTACCGGTCAGTGAAAGCAGAATATGCCTTCGCTAACAAATTACGAACAATCTCTTCGGATGAATTAATTCGCTATGCCAGTGGTCTAGCAAATGGAGGATTACAAAATGTCAATTGATTTTAAGAAGTACATTGCCAGCGTCAAGGACTTCCCGAATGAAGGAATCATCTTCCGGGACATTACCCCGATCCTGCAAGACGGTGAAGCCTTCGCGGCAGCTACTCACGAAATTGCTGAATACGCCAAGAGCCGGCAAGCTGACGTAATCGTCGGGCCGGAAGCCCGGGGCTTCCTAGTCGGGACTCCGGTAGCAATCGAACTGGGTATCGGCTTCGTGCCAGCCCGTAAGCCCCACAAGCTGCCACGGGAAGTAGAAGCTGCGGCTTACGACCTGGAATACGGGTCAAACGTCCTGGAAATGCACAAGGACGCGATCAAGCCTGGCCAAAGAGTAGTCATCTGCGACGATTTGATGGCTACGGCCGGCTCCCTGCACGCCACTAAGGAATTGATTGAACGCCTGGGCGGGAAGGTTGTCGGGGCAGCCTTTTACATTGAACTGACCGACCTTAAGGGTAGAGAAAAGTTCCCGGACGTGGACATCTTCTCCCTGGTTCAATACACCGGCGCTTAATTTTACGAGCAAGACAGAAAAAACGGCTTTACCGGAAGGTAGAAGCCGTTTTTGTTTGTATTAAAAATAAAAGTAAAACTATTGCAGCCTGTCCAGGTGGTCCAGGTGCTCGGTCATCGCGTCGATGATCTGCACGATGTCCTGGTCGTTGATTGAATAGTAGACAAAAGTGCCTGCTTTGCGTTTCTGCACGAAATCGTATTTTTTCAAAATACCGAGCTGCTTGGAAATTACCGGCTGAGAGACGCCCAGGTGGCCGACGATTGCCGAAACCGGGCTTTCGCCGTGTTTTCTCAGGTAAAAGAGAATATGGATCCGCAGGCTGCTGCCCAAGACCTTGAAAAGGCGGGCCGCCTGGTCGATCAGTTCTTCGTGTGTCATGCGGGTCTCCTTTCCAATTTTCCCCTTGATTATATATCATTTTTGTAATATAGTGTAGGCAAGAGTAAATATACCAAAAACGATATATAAAAGATTGCGCAGGTAAAAATCATGAAAGACCAAGCATCAAAAAGGTATTTGTGGGTGACTGTCTTCAATGTCATCATTACTGCCGCGGAAATTGCCGGCGGGATTATCTCCGGTTCCCTGGCCCTCTTGTCAGATGCTTTGCATAACTTGAGTGACGTTGTTTCCATCGTGGTTGCCTTTGCGGCTAATTTGATCGCCAAAAGAAGCAAGGACCAGCACAAGACCTTTGGCTACAAGCGGGCCGAAACCCTGGCTGCCTACACCAACGGCCTCTTCTTGCTGGCCATCAGCATCTATCTATTTATTTCAGCCATTAATCGTTTCAGCAAGCCTGAACCGATTGAAGGGGGCGTCATGTTCATCGTCTCCTTGATCGGCCTGGCCGGCAACTTGATCTCCATGCTGATCCTGGGCAAGGGGAGCAAGGAGAATTTGAATGCCCGGGCCCTCTTTTTGAATATGATGTCGGACACCTTGTCCAGCGTGGCTGTCGTGGTGGGGTCACTCTTAATTTACTACCAAAACTGGACCCTGGTGGACCCGGTCTTAACTATGGCCGCGGCAATTTTCCTCTTGAAAGAGGCTTTTGAAGTCACCAGGGACTCAGCTAACGTCTTGATGGAAGCTAACCCCGACCTGGACCTGGAAGCCATTGAAGAGGCTGGTTTGGCCTTTAAGGAGGTAATACAGCTCCACCACCTGCATGTCTGGCGCTACAGTGATGACACCATCATGCTGGACGCCCACATTGTGGTTGACTCCGGTTTAACCGCCAAGCGGATTGAAGAGCTTGATGAAGAGATTGCTGCTTGTCTGAAGGAAAAGTTTGCCATCAACCACGTTACCCTGCAGGCAGAATGTAGCCGGGGCCTGGACGAGGACCTTTTGTCAACCAACAAGGAAAATTAAGAAAAGATTAGCTAACTTAAAAAAAGAGAAAATTAGGGTCAAAAGGCTTGTCTTCGCAAGGCTTAGGCCTTAGAAGAATTAAAGTTAGCAAAAAATAGCAAGAAAATGAAAATTATTTTAAAAAGGCCTTGCTAACCTTCAGAAAGAGTATTATAGTTACAACTATAAAAACTAGTGATTAAATTTTTAGGAGGTAATATCATGGCAAAAAAAGATCTCGATTGGGCAAATATCGGATTTGGCTATCATCAAACCGACAAGCGCTACGTGGACTATTTCCACGACGGTGCCTGGGAAGGCGGCAAGCTGACCGACGACCCTAATGTCGTATTGAATGAATGTGCTGAAACCCTGCAATATGCCCAGCAAGTTTTTGAAGGGATGAAGGCCTACACCTGGAAGGACGGATCTGTTGTTGTCTTTAGGCCAGACCAAAACGCGGAACGGATGTACAACTCCGCTAAGCGGATCGAAATGCAGCCTTATCCAAAGGACAAGTTCGTTGAAGCAATCGACCAAGTAGTCAAGGGCAATGTTGACTGGGTACCGCCATACGGTTCAGGCGCGACTCTTTACCTGCGTCCATACGAAATCGGCACTACACCAATCATCGGCGTTGCTCCGGCAACTGACTACATGTTCAGAATCTTTGCAACTCCAGTTGGCCCATACTACAAGGGCGGGGCTACTCCAGTTGCCGTTCAGGTTGCCCAATATGACCGGGCTGCACCTCGCGGGACTGGCCACGTTAAGGCCGCTTTGAACTATGCCATGAGTTTGAAGGCGACTGTCGCTGCCCACCAGGCAGGTTTTGCTGAAAATATGTACCTGGACCCAGCTACCCAAACTTACATTGAAGAAACGGGTGGCTCAAACATTATCTTCATCGACCAAAACAACCACTTGGTCGTTCCTAAGTCAAATTCAATTTTGCCATCAATCACTAGACGCTCCATTGTATACCTGGCTGAACACTACCTCAACTTGACGGTTGAAGAAAGACAAGTCCGTTTCGACGAAGTTCCATCCTTCAAGGAATGTGCTTTGGTCGGCACGGCTGCCGTATTGTCACCAGTTGGCCGCATCGTCAATGGCGACCAGGTCATCGACCTGCCATCAGGCATGGACAAGCCAGGCAAGTTCATGGAAGAACTTTACAACACTTTGACTGGCATCCAAAACGGGGAAGTCGAAGCCCCAGAAGGCTGGATCCACCACGTGATGTAAAAATCATAATCGAGAAGAAGATAAAAAATAGCAGTTTTCGCAACTGCTTTTTTTATTGCTTTGGCCAGGGCCGGAAACTGTTATAATAAAAGCTAGTCAAACTAGCGAGGTGTATGATGAACAAATTTTGGAACCACATTGATCAGAAGTATTTTAAGATTGCCCTCTACTGTCTGGGCACGGTTTTTGCCGGTCTCTTCATCCTGCTTTTAGCCTATGAGTCAACTGGCTTCTGGGTCCGGGTAGGCAAGATTCTGGCAGCAATTGCCCAGCCTTTGACTTACGGCTTAGTTTTAACCTATCTCTTGCTGCCTTTGACCAACTTCTTTGACCGGAAGTTTTCCAAGGGCAGCAGCCGGGGGGCAGTGGCGACGGCCAGCCGGTCAGCCGCAGTGGCCTTGACCCTGCTCTTGCTCTTGCTGGTTATTTTACTGGCCGCGACAGCGGTTTTCGTGACCTTCTCCAAGCAGCTGAGCCATTTCAGCCTGGGCAGCTTAGAAAGCCTCTATGACCAACTGAAAGCCCAGTACAGCAGCTTTATCAACGAAATCCTAGCCTACCTGCAAAAGCAGGGCTGGTCGACCAGCGGCCTGGTCTCTTATATGCAAAAGGGGGTCGGCCGGGTAACTGGCTTTTTGAGCGACTTCTTCTTCGGGATGATTTTTGCCATCTACTTCCTCTACGATGGCCAGCGGATCGCGGCATACTGGAAGAGAAACCTGGGCACCCTCTTAAACAAAAAGGTGATCAGGGGAATCAAGCTCTTCTTAGCAGACGCTGACCGGGCCTTCTCCGGCTACATCAGAGGGCAAATTATCGATGCTTTTATCGTTGGCCTTTTAGTTAGCCTGGCCATGCTGATTGCCAAGGTCCCATATGGCCTTTTGATCGGCTTGGTAACCGGGCTGGGTAACCTAATCCCATACTTTGGTCCGATTTTAGGCTATGGGATGGTTATCTTAGCCTGCACCCTCAGCCAGAATATGACAGCTTTGATCGTGGGGATGATTATTCTCCTCTTGATCCAGGCGATTGATGGCAATATTCTTAATCCTAAGCTTTTGTCTTCAGCCATTCACATCCACCCCCTGTACGTTATCGTCTGCGTGATTGCCGGCGGGGCCATGGGCGGCTTTGTGGGGATGCTGATTGCCGTCCCGATGGGGGCCTTGCTGAAAACGGAATTCGAGCGCTTGATTGCCTACCGGCAAAAGCAGCTGGAAAAGAGCAAAGAGGCAAGTGAAGAGTAAGCAGAAAAAGTAGATATAAGAACTAAGTAAAAGGACTCGCAAAAGCGAGTCCTTTTTGTCAGATTAAACAGTAATAAGTATAAAGCATTTAGTAGATGATTTAGTTTGCCTTACTGGCCATTAGCCAGCTGAACTTTTTTCAGGCCAGCATGCCGGATAAGATGACCAGCAACAGAATTGCCAGACTCATGATGATTCTAAAAATTCTCTTGCGCATTAAATTCTTCTTTCCCTGTAAAGCTAATTGGCAAAAAATAGCCAAACACACATTTATTTGTTACTTGTTCTTCATGACCGGCTGGTAGACCAGGTCGATCAAAATGGCGGCCAGGAAGGCTACGGCCAAAGGGGTCAAGAGCTCCTTAATCCCGATGGCCGGCATGGCGATGCCCAAAAGTGCTAAAAGGCAGGTCAAAAGGATATCGGCGATCTGGACACTGGCTACCGGCTTAGATGGGGCAGACTGCCAGAAGAAGCGCTTGGTCCGGGTGATCAAGACGATCATCATGGCGCTCATAACTAAGAAGACGTAGACCATGGTCCCAACTTGATCATGATTTACTCCGGCCTTTGTTAAGGCAGAGACGAAGGCAAAACCGATGATTGTCCAGGCTCCGGCCAAGGAGAAGGCAATTTTAGCCAGCTTGCCCATGTCCCAGTTCTCCGGCTTGTAAGTGATGTGAGTCTTGTCGGTTCCGATCATCATGGTGACCATGTTGTTCATGATCGTGTAGATGACCATGGCATTTAAGGCCATCGGCAGGTAGCCGAAAATAAGATAAGAGAAGGTCAAGAGCATGGTCAGTTCAGCCGTTCTGGCTAGTTTGGTCAAAGACCAGGTGGTCATCCGCTGGTAAACCCGGTGGCCGGCATCCAAGATCTTGACGATAGGGCTAAGGCCCTCATCCAAAAGAACCATCTTGCTGCTCTTTTTTGCCACGTCAGCGGCATTTGATACAGCTATGCCGACTTCGGCCTGCTTGAGGGCAGGGGAGTCGTTAACCCCGTCCCCGGTCATGCCGACGATATAGCCAGCCTTTTGGAAGTACTTGACCATATCCAGCTTGTCTTCCGGCAAAACGTCGGCGATCCCGGCCAGGTCTTCCGCCTTTACCCCCTCTTTAAAGTCGCTGATCGAGATGACCTTGCCAGTCAAGCCGACTTCTTCAGCCACGCTGGCCGCGGTTTTCTGGTTGTCCCCGGTCAGCATGACTGGCTTGATTCCCCGCTTGACCAGTTCGGCCAGGGCGGCTTTTGAATCAGCTCTGACCTTGTCTTTAGTGATAAAAATACCCGCCAAACGGTCGTCGAGCAAAATCCCGACTGACCGGCCCAGACTGAGGTCGACAGCTGCCATTTGTTCAGAAATAGCCGGATCAATCTTACTGAACTGCTTGACTGAACCCAGCTTAACGTCGTGGCCTTCTCCTCGGCCTTCAGAATAGCCCTGGCTGGAAGTGAAGGGGGTAAAGGCTTCTGCTTCTTTAACTGGTATCTTTTTCTCTTGCAGAAAGTCCATTAAGGCCAGGTCGATCACGCTTTGGTTGCGCTGGTCGATGGCCAGGCTGGTCAAGGCTAGGACTTCTTCATCTGAGAGCTTTGAAAAATTAGCAAAAGAGGCGACAGCCGTCTTGTTTTCAGTAATGGTCCCGGTCTTGTCCAGTAAGAGCAGGTTCAGGTTGGCCGCGTCTTGAATCCCGGTTAAGTCACTGGTCAAAACTCCTTCTTTAGACAGGCGGGTGGCCTCAAAGGAATTGGAGAGGGCAAAAGTTGACGGCATAGCTACTGGAATAGAAGCGATAAACATCATGGCCAGGAAGGGCAGCATTTCCAAGATATTTTCACCCCGGATTACGGCCGCGATCAAGAGGATGACGGTCAAAACCCCGTCTAAGAGGCAGAGGTAGTAGATGATCTTGGTCAAAAGCTGCTGCAGGTGGCCAGGTGCCGCGGACCTGTTGATCAAGTTGATGGTCTGCCCGCTTCTTGAATTGGTCCCGGTCGCGCTGACTCTGCCTAGAGCCTCGCCGTCCATGACGGTCGTGCCCGCAAAAGCTGTTGCCCCGGCTTTTTTATGGACATTTTTGGCTTCCCCGGTGATTGAGGATTCATCTAAGGTCAAGTTCCCGTCCAAAAGGTCAATGTCGGCGGCCAAAATATCCCCTTTTTGCAGGTTGACGATATCGCCGACTACCAGGTATTTGGAGTCAATTTTTTGCCAGCGGTCATCTCTTAAAACAGCGACAACCGGGGTCAGCTGCTGGGAAATTGAACTCAGGACCTTGCGGGACTTCTTCTTCTGCGTGGCCCCGTTGTAGGCGGCAAAGAGCAGCATAAGCAAAACGAAGAGGGACTGGATCCACTTACCTAGGGCACATTCCAGGAGGAGTGCCGCCTCCAGAATCCAGGCACTGAGATTCCAAAGCTTGCCGGCAAATTCCTTCCAGAAGCTGAATTCCGGCTCCGGCACCTGGTTGAGTCCGTCTTTTTTTAAGCGCAGGTCAGCTTCAGCCTGCGTCAAGCCTTTTACTTTCATGCAAAGATCTCCTTATAATTATTCTTCAGTCGTGACGTGTTACATTTAGAAGTTATTTTTCTCACTGTTCATTGTAGCCCCCAGGTTGATATAAATAAAATACTGATTTATGATGTTAGATATCTAAAGAGTTGATATCTACTAAGCTCAAAGATCATTAAAAAGAGAGGGAAGAAAATGAATTTCAAGCAGCTCAATTACTTTCTGGTCGTAGCCGAGGAAGGGCAGATTACTTCAGCCGCCAAGCGGCTCTTTGTCGGCCAGCCAGCCCTCAGCTACCAATTAAAGCAATTAGAAGAGGAGCTAGGGGCTAAGCTCTTTATCCGTCAGCCTTATGGAATTGAACTGACCGAGGCTGGAAAAAAGCTGCGGGATTATGCTGGTCAGATTTTGACCTTAGCCAAAAACGTCCAAACCGAAATTACGGAGCTGGACCGGGGCGGGCGGGGAAGGGTTAAATTAGGTTCCGTCTCTTCTTCAATCGGCGAGCTTCCTTCCGCCAAATTGACGGCTTTTGCCCGCCAGCATCCCGGCGTCTCCTTTGACATCTACGAAGACAACACTTTCGGCATCCTGGACAAGCTGCAGGGCAACCTGCTGGACCTGGCCAGCTATCCGCTGGAGCGACTCTGGCCTGGGGATTGCCCTGGTGCCGGAATCAATCGCCAAAACTTATGCCAAAGGCCACATCTACCCAATCGACTCGGCTAAGTGGCGGACCCGCCTGCAGCTGGTCTGGCGCAAAGACCGGGTGGTTACCCCCTTAATGCGGCAAATTATTGCCCTATATGCAAAATAAAAACTGGAAGCCAATCTAGGTTTCCAGTTTCTTTCTATTTGTTTGTCTTTATGCCCGGCTTGAAGTCAGGTTCATCCGCCGTTCAAAGTAGTTGAGCAGACGGGTCAAAATAAAGGTTACCACGAAGTAGATGCACATGGTGATAAAAAGCGGCATGACCCCGCGGTAGGTCGCGGTTTGGACCAGGCCGGTCTCGTACATCAATTCCCCAACCCCGATGACGGAGACCAGGGAGCTGTCCTTGGTCAAGGTAATGAATTCATTGCCCAGGGCTGGCCAGATATTCTTCAAGGCTTGCGGGAAGACTACGTAGCGGTAGGTCTTGGCCTGGCTGAGGCCCAGGGACCGGGCAGCTTCCGTTTGCCCCTTGGCCACGGAATTGATCCCGGACCGGATGTCTTCAGCCACGTAAGCCCCGGAGTTAAGGCCGATGGCGATGATCCCGGCGGCCAGAGCCGGCATATTCTTGATCAGCATCCCGACCCCGAAGTAGACAAACATGATCTGAACCATCTGCGGAGTGCCCCGGAGGAACTCAATGTAGCAAACGGCAATGGCGTGCAAAAGCTTGTTCTTAGACAGACGCATCAAGGCGAAGATGACACCCAGGACTAAACCAATCGTGATGGAGCAAATCGTAATAATCATGGTGTAGCCCAGGCCAGTCGCGAAGTAGCTGGCGTACTTGCTCATGGAGTTGTTGGTCTTGCTTGAGGCCTGCTTCATGGCCTTGGCAGCGGCCGGGATGTACTTCTTGTTAAACAGGTCCTGCTTTTGGCAGTTGTTGATGGTCTTGTTGATGGCCTTGACCAGGTCGCCTTGCCCCTTGGCCACCCCAACAGCGTTGCCCATCTGAGCCTGGCTGAGGCTGGACTTGACCAAAGACAGGGAAGTGTCGTTAGTGGCGTAAGTCTTGGCGTTCAGTTCACCTAATAAAACAGCGTCAACCTTACCGGACTTAAGCGCCATGAGCAGGTTGCTGATCTTTGCCAGCCCCTTGACCTTGATCCCGCTCTCAGCAGCGTTTTTCTTCAAGGAAGTGTACTGAAGCGAACCGGTTTGGGCACCAACCGTCTTGCCTTTAAAGGAGGCGGTGCTGGTATACTTGGCCTTGTTGGTCTTGCTGATGACAAAGTAGTCGGACTTTTCAGCGTAGTAGATCTTGGAGAAGTCAATGCTCTTTTTCCGTTCGGCCGTTGGGGTCATCCCGGAAATGATCACGTCGATCTTGCCAGTTTCCAGGGCAACCAGGAGGGAGTCAAAGTCCATGTTCTTGATTTCCAGCTTGACCCCCAGGTCCTTGGCGATCTGCTTGGCTAGTTCAACATCAACGCCAACATACTTGTTTCTGCCGTTGACGTTCTTGGTAAATTCCAATGGCGGGTAGTCAGCAGACATGCCGACAACTAATTTGCCGGACTTCTTGATCTTCTTCATGACCGTGCCGCTGGCCATTTTCTTGCTGCTGGCGGCATCAACTGCTGGAATTGCCGCGGTAAAGAGCCCGGCCAAGAGGAGGAGGGCGGTCATAATTTTAATAAGTTTCTTCATCGTGCTTCAATTCTTCCTTTGCTAGGCTTCCAAAATTTTTGCCAAAAAGTCCTTGGCCCGGTCACTTTGCGGGTGGTCAAAGACCTGGTCGGGGCTGCCCTGTTCCAAAAGATAACCGTCAGCCATGAACCAGACCTCATCAGCGACTTTTCGCGCGAAGCCCATTTCGTGGGTGACCACAACCATGGTCATCCCAGTTTGGGCTAAATCCTGCATGGTCTTTAAGACTTCCCCGACCATTTCCGGGTCTAAGGCACTGGTCGGTTCGTCAAAAAGCATCATGTCCGGCTGCATGGCTAAAGCCCGGGCGATAGCAACCCGCTGCTGCTGGCCGCCGGACAGGCTGGCCGGGGAGTGGTCAGCAAAGTCATCCAGGCCAACTTTTGCTAAAAGTTCATGAGCCAGGTCGCCGGCCTCCTGGTCGCTCATCCCTTTGACCTTCATCGGCGCCAGCTTGACGTTTTCAATGACGGACATGTTAGGGAAGAGGTTGAAGCTTTGGAAGACCATGCCCATCTTCTGCCGGAGTTGGTCCAGCTCTTCTTCTTTAAGGTCGGTCAGTTCCGTTCCTTCAAAAATGACCTGGCCGCTGGTTGGCTTTTCCAGCAGGTTCAGACAGCGCAAAAAAGTACTCTTGCCTGAACCGGATGGACCAATAACCGTGATGACTTTTCCTTTTTCGATGACGGCATTGATGTCCTTGAGAACTTCCTTGTCGCCATAATTCTTCTTCAGATGCTTAACTTCGATGATCTTGTTCATGTTTAATCCTTCGTCTAAAAGGACACAAGCAATGAAGAGCTGACAAGCGGCAAAGTTCCGGGCAAGAGTACTTAAAATTGATCAAGTTGACAGTAATTGAAATACTGGAGCCAATGAGCGACTTATGACTATGACAGCTTTTCATTGCCAGTCCTCGCCTTGCAATGAAACAGCTTTAGTCACCATCGTGGATGGTGCTATGTTCGGTGGTGGTAAGTCCTCGTCCTCATTTTGATCTGCTCCTTTAAAAGTAAAGATAAAGCTGAAATTAAATCTATTATTGGCTTTTAATTTTAGCGTAAAAGGGAAGCTGATGCAAGGGAAAATGACAACTTTTATGAAAAAGATTGTAAAAATAGGTAAAATAGCCAGATATTCGCATAAAGCTAAGAAAAGAAGCTTTTTGGGGGCAAGTTGCTAAGATATTTAGAAATCACTGGCTTCTTGATTGTTTTTTCTAGCCGCCCTTGCTATGATAGGGGGCACGTAAGGAGGGACTTTTTTGCAAAAAAGAACAGATAAAGGGTCTGGCAGAAGGACCGGATTTCTCCAAAAGCTGGCTGCCCTCTTGATCGCCGTGGTCTTTCTGGCTGGCGGGATCATGATCGGCCAGCATCTGCCCAAGGAAAGCCGGGAGCAGGTAACGGTCGCCACGGTTTCCGCTAAATTGAAGGCTATTGGGGAGCTGGCGACTGAGCAGTACACCTATACTGGCATTTACAAACTATCTAACGGGCAGATTCCTTTTGTCACCAAGAAGGGCTTTACTATGGTCTATACGTCCAACTTTAAAGCCGGGGTCAAGGTCAAGGACATCAAGGTCCAAGTCAATCAAGACCAGGTGACCGTGACTTTGCCGCAAAGCCAGCTGCTGGACAAGAAGATCGACCCGTCCTCAATTAAGTTCTATGACCAGAGCTATGCTCTTTTTAACTGGAACCAAAAAGAAGACATTACCAAGGCTGAGCAGGCGGCCTTAAAGAAGGCGACAGGCGTGGCCAAAAAGTCCGGCCTCTTGGCCCGGTCGCAAAAAAATGCCAAGAAACTGATCAGGCAGCTGCTCCAGGGGACCCTGGATGGCCGCAAGCTGGTCATCAAGACGGAAGAATAAAGCAAAGAAATACGCTCAAATCAAGCTGATCTGAGCGTATTATTTTTTGTCAAATGGCCAGCAGGGCTAAAAGCGCGGCCAAAATAATACTCCCATTGGCAAAAACAGCTTTTGCCCGCTTTTTAACTGCCTCGTCTGGCAAGTTGGTCTGAACTAGTATAAAGAGCAGGGGAAAAGCTGTCAATTCTCCAAGGGAATTTTGCGTACAAAAAAAGATCCGCTTATGCGGATCTTTCTTGAGCTAATCTTTTAATGATTAGTCTTGAGCTGGGAAGAAGTCGAGACGTTCGCCGTCACCGAGTTGTTCTTCGATTCTCAACAATTGGTTGTACTTTTCAACACGTTCTGAACGAGCTGGGGCACCAGTCTTCAGTTGGCCGCCGTTAGTAGCAACAGCGAAGTCAGCGATGAAGGTGTCACCAGTTTCACCTGAACGGTGAGAAATCATAGTGTTGTAGCCGTGCTTACGTGAAATCCGGATGGTTTCCAAAGTTTCAGTTACAGTACCGATTTGGTTCAGCTTGATCAATGAAGCGTTACCTGCGCCTTCCTTGATGGCCTTTTCCAGCAAACGTGGGTTGGTGCAGATAAAGTCGTCAAGAACGATTTGCAGACGGTCCTTGTGGCTTTGAGTGAACTTAACCATACCTTCAGTATCGTTTTCGTCGTAAGGGTCTTCCATTGAGATCAATTCTGGGAATTCTGCGAGCAACTTGTCGTAGTATTCTGCCAATTGGTCACCGTCAAGAACCTTGCCTTCCAGGTGGTACTTGCCGTCTTCCTTGTTGTAGTAGTATGAAGCGGCACAGTCACAAGCGATGGCAATGTCTTCGCCAGGAACGTAACCAGCACGTTCAATAGCTTCGTGCAAAGCCTTCAAAGCTTCTTCTGAGTCCTTCATGTTAGGAGCGAAACCACCTTCGTCACCCAAGCCAGTTTCGTAACCCTTTTCTTCCAAAACCTTCTTCAAGGTGTGGTAAGTGTTAACGATCTTTTCGAAGCCGTCACGGAATGAAGTCTTCTTAACTGGAGTGATCATGAATTCTTGGATGTCGATGCCGTTGTCAGCGTGTTCACCACCGTTGATAACGTTGTGGAAAGTTTGAGGCATTGACAAGTCAGTACCGCCAAGGTAACGGTAAAGAGGTTGGTGGGTAGCCTTAGCAGCTGCTACAGCAGTAGCCATTGAAGTACCCAAGATAGCGTTAGCGCCCAACTTACCCTTGTTTGGAGTACCGTCAAGTTCGATCATAGCCTTGTCGATAGCTGGTTGGTTGAATGGGTCTGCGCCTTGCAGTTCGTTGTTGATGGCAGTGTTAACATTGTTAACAGCCTTCATAACACCCTTGCCGCCCAAACGTGAGCCACCGTCACGCAATTCAACAGCTTCGTTTTCACCAGTTGAAGCACCAGATGGAACTTCAGCGCGGCCAACTACACCGTTTGACAAAGTAACTTCAACTTCAACAGTTGGGTTACCACGTGAGTCAAAGATTTCTCTAGCATGAACGTTTTCAATAACAACCTTGGTCATTAAAAAATCCTCCTTAAAATACGCTGGCGGAGGAATTCTCCGACAGCAAGAGCATTCGCTCTGTAATTATTTACAAGTTCATTATAGTATAAGCTTGTGAATCCGTAAACAGCCAGTTTTTTGAAAACGATCCCAAAAAACCGCTTTTTTACAAATTTTACTTTTTGCTAAGCAAGTTTGGTCAAAATCCAAGTTCGAAAGCGGTTAGTGAAAAAATTTCCCGGTTAAGGAAAAACTGTTAAAATAGATTTAGAAACAGACAAGGCAGGAAAAGCTGCCAGAGACAATGTAGAATCGGGATAATATTATGGAAAACGTGAGACTGATAGTTGATTCAAGCGCCAATACTTTGACCGACCCAAGCCGCGGCCTTGAGGTCGTGCCCTTGACTTTGACCATCGGCCAGGAAAATTGGCTGGATGACGAGCAGCTGGACATGGGCGCATTTTTGAACAAGATGGAGGCCAGCCAGGAGGCAGGCAAGACTGCCGCGCCAAGCATCCAGCGCTGGCTGGATAGTTTGGAGGGCTGCGAGAAGGCAGTGATCGTGACGCTGACCAGCGGCTTGTCGGGAACCTACTCTTCCGCCTTGCAGGCCAGAGACATCTACTTAGAGACTCACCCGCATGCCCAGATTGTGGTCGTTGACTCCCGGTCAGCCGGTCCGGAACTGGAAGTAATCCTGGAAGGGATCGAAAGCATTCTTAAAGATGACAAGCTCCGCTTTGCTGACTTGGAAGCCAGAATTGCCGAGTACCGGACCAAGACTCACTTGCTTTTCGTCCTCCAGTCCCTGCGAAACCTGTCCTTAAACGGCCGGGTGTTGCCAGCCGTGGCCAAAATTGCGGGGATGCTGAAGATAAATTTAATCGGGACGGCCAGCGTTGACGGTGACTTGCAGCCTTTGACCAAGGCCAGAGGAATGAAGAAGGCCCTGCGGGAACTGGTCAAGCAGATGAAGGAAGAGAAGTACCAGGGCGGCCGGGTCGTGATTGACCACTGCGAAAATGAAGCTGATGCTGAGAAGCTGAAGGAACTGCTGCTAGCAGAATATCCGAAGGCTGAGATTACCATTCGGCCAATGCGGGGCCTGTGCTCTTTCTACGCGGAAAGAGGGGGGCTCATGGTCGGCTTTCACAATTAATAAGCTGCAAAATAAAAAATCCAGGGTTCTGTTAAGTTAGAACTCTGGATTTTTTGTTCCTATATATCGTTATCGTCTCTGTTATGTATTATGTTCTACTTCAAAAAGAGGGCAGCATAGATTGTCTGCACGACTGTAAAACAGAAGACCGACAAGGCCACGGCTCCCAGGACGTCTGACGGGTAGTGGGCCCGGAGGTTAAGGCGGGAGATAACCACAAAGAGCCAGTAGATCAAAAGAATTACGGCAAATAACTGATCAAATTCCCGTCTGAGCAGGGCGTAAAGGATCAGGCACATGGTCGTTGCCCCTAAGACATGGCCGCTGGGGAAGCTGTAGCCTTCTTCTTCAGACAGGTGGGCATGAGGGCGGCTCCGCTTGACCAGGTGCTTGACGATAAAACCGGCTGCATCGGTCACGCCTAAGGTAGCCAGGACCCAAAGGCCGAGCCGGTAATTGTCTTCGTTTAAGAGCAGGCCGGCAATCAAGACGTCCCAGACAATGACCAGCTTGGGCTCGTTGATGAAGGCGATGATCTTCCAAAAAATATTCTTCTGCGTCCGCACCAGTTTCTTGTGCAGCTTCCGGTCCAGGCGGTTGAAAGCCGGGGAATAGAGAATGTTGAGGATCAAGACCAGCAGGACCAGCCCTGAGATTGTCAGTGAGATAAGGTCGACTTGCAAATTTCCATTTTCCTTCTAGCAAAACTTGACTTGTCCAGATAAAAACAATCGGACTTTTACGGAAAATATTCTACACGTCCCCAGCTGGAAAATCAACCAATACCGGAAGCGCATACAAAGCTGATAAAAGTTGGCCGAAATCTATGAAACCGCTTGCTTCAAAAGGGCCTTTTTGTTAAATTAGACTAGGAGAAAAATAACAACATATAAACGGTAAATAGTGTTAGGAGCTTGTTTAGGAGAAAATGAGAACGAGAAAGAAAATTTGCGATATGAATGTGGCGGTGGTTGACCGGCAGAATCTGCCTGCCTTACTGGCTAGCGGGAAAATAGCTGCCCAGGCCGACGAGGACTACCAGATAAACCAGAAGACGGTAGTGGCCTACGACTACCAGATGGACCTGCTTTTGGGCAAGTACCGGACGATCATTTATGACGCCGATGCCGGTTGGGTCTTGCTTAAAAAGAAGACATGCCGCCGCCTGGTTCATGAACTGAGAAAGAAGGAGCCGGCCCACGAACTGACCATTAAAAAGCAGCTCTGCCGGCAGATCGGAATGTCGGACCAGTATGTGCAGTCCTTTGGCTCACATGCCTATTTCTCTTTTTTCATCATGCGCCACAAGCCGCTTGACCTGGTGGGCCTGCACCAGATGAAGCTGTTTGAGTGCCTTGACAATCACGGTCTTTTTCTGACTTTAGACCGGCAGTATTGCTTCAGTTTGGAGATGCCCAGACAATCTGGCCGGGGCCAGCAGATCCTGCAAGACTGCATTACCCACAACGCTGCCTTTTTGCACCTGGCAAGCGCCCGGGCAGCCAGCTGGGGCTGCCAGTTAAAGCCGGTCAGCCGCAAGTCTCTCTTAAACGACCCGGCTTATATTAGGGAAAGCCGGCTGGCAGAAATCAAGGCCATGGATCCCCGGCAGATTTTGGAAGAAGCAGAGGACAACTACTTAAACTATTGCTCAGAGGAATTTTTGAAGGAATTCCGGGCTTGGAACTGGGGCAAGCAGGACATGCGGCAGCTGATCAACTACTGCAACAAGTCCTTTAATGAAATCAAATAACTCAAGTCGAAAAAACAGCAATGAAAAATGCTCATCAGCCGATGAGCATTTTTTCTGTATACTTATAATCTTAGCCCAGCTTTTGTGCCTTGAGCCAGTTCATCAAGTCCAGGACGTGTTCGTTGAGGACGTCCTTGCAAGTGAAGAGGGTCAGGTCTGAGCTGACCTTGACGTCCAGGGGAACCCGCTTTAGGCCGTTGACTTCGCAATTGTCGTCATCAAGCGGGCCGGTGTACGGCTGGATAGCCAGGCCCTGCTGGGTGTAAACCATCATGGTTTGCGCCACGACATTGTTGGCAAAGAAGATCCGGCTTTGCTTGCAGTTCTTTTCAATCCGGTCCTGCATCAAGGTAATCAGCGGTGATGAACAAGAAAGGTCCAGGAAGACCAGGTCCTTGCCGTCCAGGTCCTTTTCTGAAAGCAGGCCCTTTTCAGCCAGAGGGTGGTCATTTGGCACCAGGGTGCACCACTTCAACTTGCCGATCGTGTAGGCGGTGAAGTCCGGGAATCTCGGCATGGCTTCCGGAGTTGACAAGACCAGGTCAAGCTCGTGGGAGGCCAGCTTCTCAAAGAGAACCGGGCTGCTTTCAACGAAGAATTCGATGTTGACGGTGTCGCGGCTTCTGCGGAACTGGCGGATCAAGCCAGGAAGCATCAGCTGTTCGGCTAGAATTCCGATTAAGCCGACCTTCAAGGTGATTTGTCCTTCTGACATGGCGATCCGCTTGGCCTTGGAAACGGCGGTCCGGTAGTCGATCAATTCGCTCTTGATGCTGTTGTACAAAGACCGGCCGGCTGGGGTCAGCAGCATCTTGCGGCGGGAGCGGCTGAACAGCTGGTAGCCCAGTTGCTTCTCGATTGAGGATATGGCCAGGGAAACCGCTGGCTGGGACATGTTCATATTTTGTGCAGTCTTGGTAAAGCTCTGCGTCTGCGCGGCGTTTACAAAGATCTCTAGGTGTTCGATTCTCACGGGTTTACTAAGCTCCTCATAATAAAAAGATTGAAATGTCAGATATGTATGCTACGCGTATCAAACAGTTCCGATATAATAATATATCAATTCCTCAAGAAATAAAAATACTTGTTATTAAAAAATCGAAACTTTTAAAAGAATTTTTACCTAACTATTTCTAATTTTCCCGGTTAAAAAGTGCTGCCAGGCAAAAGAAATTGAGGTATTAACAATGAAAAAGTGTTCATTCTTAGTATCATGACTAAACTTTATTGCTAATCCTGTAAAAAATCAAGTGGTAAACTCGGAAAAATGATCGATTTAGAATAAATTTAGAAATTTGTGCTTGTTGATTTTAATAAGAATAAAGTATGATAGAGTTTCGAAACATCAAATAAATTAAGGAAGTGGAACATGAAATACGTCTTTAGCTACCTCAAAGACTATAAAAAAGAAAGCGTTCTGGCCCCGCTTTTCAAGCTGCTGGAAGCCCTGTTTGACCTGTTCGTTCCCCTGGTCGTGGCTAGGATTATCGATTACGGGATCAAAGAAAGAAACCAGGCCTATGTTTTCCAGCAGGTTGGCCTCTTGGCCCTTTTGGCCCTTTTAGGGATAACGGCCAGCATTACTGCCCAGTGGTTTGCCGCCAAGGCCAGCGTGGGCCTGGCCAGCCAGCTGCGGCAGGCGGCTTTTGACAAGGCGGAAAAGTTCAGTTTTGCCAACCTGGATCAGCTGCCGCCCAGCACCTTGATCACCCGCTTGACCAGTGATATCAACCAGGTGCAGACCGGCTTCAACATGGCTTTGCGCCTCTTATTAAGAAGTCCTTTTATCGTCTTTGGGTCAATGATCGCGGCCTTTACGGTCAATGTTAAAGCGGCCTTGATCTTTGCCGTAGTGATTCCGCTTTTATCCCTGGTCGTTTTTGGCATCATGCTGGTCAGCATCCCCCTTTACCGGAAGGTGCAGAAGCGGCTGGATGAAATTACCCGCTTGAGCAATGAAAACCTGGCCGGGGTCCGGGTCATCCGGGCCTTCAGAAAAGAAAGAGCCGCCGTGGCCAAATTTGATGAAAAAGTTTCCGCCATGACCAAGCTGAACGAGTTTGTCGGCCGCCTGTCAGCCGCCATGAACCCGGTGACTTATGTCATGATCAACATCGCGGCCATTGTCTTGATTCAAGTTGGCGCCGTTCAGGTAAATACCGGAGCAATGGCTCAAGGGCAAGTGGTGGCTCTTTACAACTACCTGGCCCAAATGATCGTGGAACTGATTAAGCTGGCCAGCCTGATTATCACCATCAACCGGGCCTGGGCCTGCGGAGACCGGGTTGGCCAGGTTCTGGCCACGGAAAATGACTTGACTTATCCTAAAGCAGGTCCAAATGTCACAAACAGCCAGGTTGACTTTAAAAATGTTTCCTTTACCTATCCGGCAGCCTCCGCGCCAGCCGTTTCAAACTTGACCTTTACGATCAAGCCGGCCGCGACCGTCGGCATTATCGGGGGGACGGGCAGCGGCAAGAGCACCCTCTTGAAGCTGTTGACCCGCTTTTATGACTGCGGGGAAGGGGAGATCAAACTGGGCGGCGTTTCCATAAAGGAACTGACCCAAGAGGAACTATTGAACCAGTATGCCCTGGTGCCGCAAAAGGCCCAGCTTTTTGCCGGCAGCATCCGGGACAACCTGTTGATGGGCAGGCTGGAGGCCAGTGATGAAGAACTCTGGCAGGCCCTCAGCCTGGCCCAGGCGAAAGACGTAGTCTTGGCTAAGCCCGGCCAGCTGGACTTTCAGCTCGAGCAGGAAGGCAGAAACCTTTCCGGTGGGCAAAAGCAGCGTTTGACCATCGCCCGGGCCCTGGTCAAGCAGGCTCCGCTTTTGATTTTAGATGACAGCGACAGCGCCCTGGACCTGGCAACGGGGGCGCGTCTGCGGCAGGCTCTGGCCAGCTTGAAGGACGTAACTAAGATTCTGGTTTCCCAGCGGGCTTCCAGCATCATGCAGGCTGACCAGATTCTGGTATTAGACGATGGCAAACTGGTGGCTAGCGGCAAGCACGAAGAGCTTTTGGCCAACTGCCAGGTCTACCAGGAAATCTATTATTCCCAGTTCCCGAAGGAAAAAGAAGCAAAAGAAGATAAGGAGGGGAGACGATGAAAAAGCAAGACAAGAAAATGGCCAGCTGGCAGGCGATGAAGCAGCTTTTGCCAATTATCGGCCGCTACCGCCTTCTTTTATTCATCAGCATAATTCTGGCGGCAGTCTCCGTTATCTTCCAGCTTTATGTGCCGATCATCTTTGGCCGGGCCATTGACCAGATTGTCGGCCCTGGCAAAGTTGACTTTCCAGCTATTGGCCAGGACCTGGTCCAGATTTTAATCTTGGTGATTGTCTCAGCCGTCGCCACCTGGATGATGGGCCTGATCAACAATAAACTGACCTACCGGACCGTCCAGGATATCCGGGAAAAGGCCATCCGGCAGCTGCAGCTTTTGCCCTTGTCATATCTGGACCAGCACCCAAGCGGGGACATTGTTTCCAGAATCATTGCCGACACCGACCAGCTCTCTGACGGCCTGCTCCTAGGCTTTTCCCAGCTTTTCTCCGGCTTGATCACTATTGTGGCTACCCTAGCCTTCATGCTCAGCCAGTCGGTGGAAATTACCCTCCTGGTTTTGGTCTTGACTCCTTTGAGTTTCATCGTGGCCCGCTTTATTGCCAGCCGGTCCTACCAGATGTTCAGAAAGCAGAGCCAGACTCGGGGCGAGCAGACCAACTTGATTGAGGAAATGGTGAGCGGGGTCAAGGTGGTCAAGGCTTTTGGTTATGAAAAAACCGCCTCAAGCCGCTTCGCTGAAATAAACCACCGCCTGCAAGAATACAGCCAGCAGGCGACCTTTTATTCCAGCCTGACCAACCCGGCCACCCGCTTTATCAATTCCCTGATTTATGCCCTGGTCGCCTTGGCGGGTGCTTTTGCCATCATGGGTGGGCGTTTTACGGTTGGGGGGCTCAGCGTTTTGCTGAATTACTCTAACCAGTACATGAAGCCGTTTAACGACATCAGCTCGGTGATTACTGAGCTGCAAAACGCGGCTGCCTGCGCCGGCCGGGTCTTTGAACTGATCAATGAAGAGCCGGAAGCTGATCCGGTTGACTTGAACAAGGCTGATGGCGATTTGTCTGAAGTCAAGACCAGTTCAGTCGTCATTGACCATGTCAACTTCTCCTACCAGGCGGACAAGCCTCTGATCAGGGACTTCAACTTGAATGCCAAGCCGGGGATGCGGGTTGCCCTGGTCGGGCCGACCGGCTGCGGGAAGACGACCACCATCAACCTGCTCATGCGCTTTTATGACGTGGATTCCGGCGGAATCTACTTAGGCGGCAGAAATATCAAGGACATGTCCCGCCATGCCTTAAGAAAAAATTTCGGCATGGTCTTGCAGGACACTTGGCTGGAAGAGGGGACAGTCCGGGATAACCTGGCTTACGGCAAGGAAGATGCTACTGACGAGGAAATCATCGCAGCGGCTAAAGCTGCCCACAGCTGGGGCTTTATCCGCCGCCTGCCCCAGGGCCTGGACACGCTCCTTTCCGCTGACAGCTTAAGCGCCGGGCAAAAGCAGCTGCTCTGTATCACCAGGGTCATGCTGCTGGACCCGCCAATGCTGATTTTGGATGAAGCAACCAGCTCTATCGACACCCGGACAGAAATGCTGATTCAAGCTGCTTTTGACAAGTTGATGCAGGGCCGGACCAGCTTTGTCGTGGCCCACCGTTTGTCCACGGTCGTTAATGCTGACTTGATCCTGGTGATGAAGGACGGGCAGATTATTGAACGCGGCAAGCACGCTGACCTTTTGGCCCGGGGCGGCTTTTACAGCCAGCTTTACCGCAGCCAGTTCGCGAAATTGCCATCATAACTGAATACTTTTTAAGCTTTTAACCGTTCTCTAAGTGAGAGCGGTTTTAATTTGCGAGATAATTGCAAAAATACTATTATTTTTTAAGAAAAAGATAGAAGGATTTAGTATAATTACTTTGTACAAGTCTCTAATGACAAAAAATAGCTAGATGGAAGCTGGTAATATGATTGAAAAAGATGATCTGACAAATTTCTTGCGAAAGTCTCTTACTTATATCCGGGAGGCCCTTCCTGGTTCTGGAAGTCAAGGATAATAAAACGGCCATCGTCTATGCCAATAAGAAGCTGCTGGATTTGTTTGCCTGCAAAAATATGGCTGAACTGACTGATTTTGCCTGGGAAAAGCTCTTCCCGCTGACTACAGGTCTAAGCGGTGATCATGCCGAACTTGAATACATGACAGTTGCAGATGCCAAGGGGCAAGAGCACCTGCTTAATGCTTAGGTTCGCAAGGCTGAAGTTGCTGGCCGGGAATTGCACCTGTGCTACATTACGCCGATCAACATCAACCGGACCTTTTTGACCGGCCTACTGGACCTGCGCTCTTTCCAAGAAGTCGGCCAAAGCCGGACAAGGGACTGGATCAAGGAAGGCGAGCGTGTTTCGATCATTTCCTTTGACCTGGTGGGGATGAAGGATTACAACAACCAATACGCAGGGGGATGACCTGCTGCGCTTTGTGGGAGCTTGTCTTAAGGACAGTTTTGGTGACCAGGCCTGCACCCGGTCGGGTGAAGACCGCTTTTATGCCTACTGCCAGGAATATGGCCTGTGAGTTCTTGGAAGATCCTTTTAAGTCCGGAATAGTTTACTATGATGACAAGCTGGACCAAAGACACCGCCTGCAAGAGTATGTGCTTAGCCACATTGACGAGGCCCTGGAAAAGGGCTGGATCCAGGTTTACTTTCAGCCGGTTATCCGGACTTTGACTGATAAGGTCTGCAATCTGGAAGCTCTGAGCCGGTGGATTGACCCGCCGGGGCCTGCGCAGCTGGGTCAATTACTATACCAAGTCCTCGACCATGCCAAACCGCGTGGTGACGGTCTTTGCCCTGGATGAAGGCGGTGAGTCGGAATTCAAGCGGATCGCAGCAACTGACGTGGAATTTTCGAGGTCAACCAGCAGCTCCTAAATGACCGGAGATACTTCAGCTCGAGAGGCTGACTTTGCTGAACAAGGGTATCTTGCAGTAGGCGATTTAAATGTCAAAATATGTTTAAATGCTAGTCGCTAGTCTTTACTAGTGTCTT
>NZ_QOCY01000043.1:0-10172 GCF_024701915.1 Lactobacillus leichmannii
AGTCAGATCTTTCAGGTGCCCATTGACGATCCTCTCAGCTAGCAGAATAGTGAGGCGAAGCCAGTTGATATGTGGATTCTGCATTAATCGCTAGTAGGTGTTTTTTGAGAAGCCAGCAGTACACCTGCCAGACTTCTGTTGCATGTACATGCTTCTGTCTGGAAATACATTACTGAAGATGTATGAAAGGATCGACCAAAGTGGGATTCCTTTGGACTTGCGAAGCCCACATCTACGGAGAAGCTCCATAACTTTGTAGTCCTTGAAGAACTTTTCAACAGAACGGGCAATTTTAGGTTTATTTTCAGTATCGAATGATGGTAAACTAGACATAGCGCAAGCCTTTCGTTTGATATTGATGATGTTTTGGTCGACTTAATTATATCAAGCGAACAAAGGCCTTGTGCTTTTTTATTAGCTAAACTATTGAATTTTCAAGGTACAAGCCCACTTTTGTAAGTGGGAAGTTTAAGTGTTTTATTGAAAAGGGAAAAAATGCAGAAACATGCCTACTTAATCATCGCCAACCGCAACCCGGGTCAGTTGCAGACCTTGCTGACCCTGCTTGATGACAGCCGTAACGATATTTATCTCTTGGTCGACAGAAAAAGCGTGGGCTATCCGCGTGACTTTCAGCTAAACTACGCCACGCTTTTCAGTGTCTCGCCCCTGATCATCGACTGGGGCAGTTATTCGCAGATTGAAGCCGAAATGCGGCTTTTTCAAGCAGCAGCTCCAGGCAAATATGCCTATTACCATCTGCTGTCTGGCTTGGACTTGCCGCTGGCTAATCAGGATGAGATTCATGCCTTTTTTGCCGCTCATCCTGGCAAGGAATTCATTACCTACAGCTCCCAGGAAAGCGGGGCACAGTTATTGGCCCGGGTGCAGAAATATCATTTCACCCATAACTTCCGGCAGCCAAACAAGGCCATGCGGCTTTTTAGAAAAATCGAAAAGGCAGAGCAGCGGGTCTTTCCAGTAAGGAAGAAATTTGCTAGAATACTGGCCTTTGGTTCCAACTGGGTCAGTTTGGAAAATGACCTGGTCCAGGTTTTGCTGCGGGAAGGTGACCGGATCAGAACGATGTTTGACCGGGGGTTCCTGGTCGATGAGCTGCTGGTGCCAACAATGCTGAACATCTATCCGGAATTCAAAGACAGAATCTACTATGACCGGCCGGTTCACGACCGGCCTGAAGAATTCCAAGGCAACCTCCGCTATATTAATTGGTGGGACGGAAGTCCTTACGTTTGGCGGGAGAAGGATTATGAGACTTTGCTGGCTGCCCGCCGGCAGGGCCACCTTTTTTCCAGGAAATTTGATGCTGAAGTA
Source organism: Lactobacillus leichmannii (assembly GCF_024701915.1). Taxonomy (NCBI): domain Bacteria; kingdom Bacillati; phylum Bacillota; class Bacilli; order Lactobacillales; family Lactobacillaceae; genus Lactobacillus; species Lactobacillus leichmannii. The sequence continues at coordinate 1,336 of NZ_QOCY01000043.1, forward strand.
GATAAGGCGATCATCGATAAAATAGCTGGTCAATTATTGGAAATTAAGTAAAAAGGCCAAAAACGCTTAAGCAAGTTTTGGAATAAGCAAACAAAGATGGTATACTGTTGATTAAAATTGCGTATACTGTTGCTGTATTAAGATAATAGCAAAACGATAATATAATAAAAGGATTTTAATAGGTTGAGCTCGAAGATAATGACAGATAACAATGGTTTTGATGGAGAGACTAGGCTGGGAGCATATCGGTACGTGAAAAGATTCTTAGATATTGTCGGCAGTTTGCTGGCCTTAATCGTCTTTTCACCAGTCTTCTTAGTTTTGTCACTGCTGATCAAGAACCGGGATGGCGGATCCGTTTTTTTTGCCCAGGAAAGAATCGGTAAGGGCGGCAAGCCCTTCATGATGTACAAATTCAGATCGATGAGCATGGACGCTGAAGAAATTCTCAAAAGCAATCCAAAACTCTACCAAAAGTATGTTGACAATGACTACAAGCTGCTGGCTGATGAAGATCCGCGGATCACGCCGATCGGCCGCTGGATGCGGCGGACCTCAGTTGATGAATTACCGCAGTTTCTCAATATTCTCAAGGGCGACATGAGCATCATCGGCCCGCGGCCGGTTGTTGAAAAGGAGTTAGCTGAATACGGCGACCGCAAAGACAAGTTTTTGTCAGTCAGACCCGGAGCCATGGGCCTTTGGCAGGCAACGGGCCGGAGCAATATCAGCTACCCGGAGCGCTGTGACGTGGAGCTGGAATATATCGACAATATCTCTTTTGCCTATGATGTCAAAATTTTCTTCCAGACAATTTTCAGCATCTTCAAAAAAGAAGGGGCTTATTAAAGCAGGGGTGGAAACTAGTGAAAGTTAAAGTTTTAGTGGCAGCCCACAAGCAGTTCCCCATGCCGGCTGACCCGGTCTACATGCCGGTTTTGGTCGGGGCGGTAAAGAACTACAAAGCAGGCATTGCCTACCAACGCGATGACGAAGGAGACAACATCTCTGCCAGGAATCCTTATTACTCTGAACTAACCGGGGTTTACTGGGCCTGGAAGAACTTGAAAGACGTTGACGCAATTGGCCTGGTGCATTACCGCCGCTATTTTTATGTATCCAAGCCTCATGACCTGGATCACGTGGCTAAAGGAGTCGACTACGAGCATTTTTTGGCTGACCACGACGTGATCGTGCCGAAGAAGCGGAATTATTACATCGAAAGCAACTATGACCACTACATTCATGCCCATCCGGCAGAGCCTCTGGACAAGACCCGTGACATTATCGCGGATGTCTATCCAGACTATCTGCCGGCTTTTGACATGATGATGAAGCGGCGCAGTGCCCACATGTTCAATATGTTTGTCATGAAACGGCCAGCCTTTGAGTCTTATTGTGAGTTTGTTTTTGGCGTTTTGAGCAAGCTGGAAGGGCAAATCGATATTTCCGGCTACTCTGTCCAGGACCAGCGGGTCTATGGCTACATTTCCGAAAGACTGCTGGATGTTTGGCTCTACACGACCAAGCAGGACTTCGTTGAAATGCCTTGGGGGCAAATCGGCGGTGAAGCGGTAATCAAGAAGGGCTACAACCTGATCAAGCGCAAGCTTGGCATTGGCAAGAAGCAGACCCACTTTTAAATAAAAGGAGCAAAACAAGTATGAGCAAGTATTTAGTAGTTGGTGCAGGTCTTTTTGGGGCTGTTTTTGCGCGCGAAGCAGCCAAGCGGGGGCACGAAGTTACGGTAATCGAAAAACGTGACCACGTCGCCGGCAATATCTACACCAAGGAAATTGACGGCATCCAGGTCCACCAGTATGGAGCCCACATCTTCCACACTTCCAACAAGGACGTTTGGGAATATGTCCAGCAGTTCGCGGAATTCAACCGCTACACCAACAGCCCGGTAGCCAACTACAAGGGCAAGATGTACAACCTGCCTTTCAACATGAACACCTTTACTCAAATGTGGGGTGTCCGGACGCCGCAAGAAGCCATGGACAAGATCAACGAGCAGCGGGCTGAAATGGCGGGCAAGACCCCGCAAAACCTGGAAGAACAAGCTATTTCTTTGATCGGCCGCGACATTTATGAAAAGCTGATCAAGGGCTACACGGAAAAGCAGTGGGGCAGAAAGGCAACTGAACTGCCGGCCTTTATCATCAAGCGTGTCCCAGTTCGTTTGATTTATGACAACAACTATTTCAACGATGACTACCAAGGGATTCCTAAGGGCGGTTACACCAAGCTGGTGGAAAACATGCTTAAGCATGACAAGATCACGGTTGAACTGGACACTGACTTTTTTGCCAAGAAGGACGAGTACCTGCAAAAGTTCGACAGGGTAGTTTACACTGGCCCGATCGATGAATTCTTTGACTACAAGCTGGGTGAACTGGAATACCGGTCCCTCCGTTTTGAAACTGAAGAAAAGGACGTGGGTAACTACCAAGGCAATGCGGTGATCAACTACACCGACGCAGAAACGCCTTATACCCGCGTCATTGAACACAAGCACTTTGAATTTGGCAAGGGGGACCCGGACAAGACCATCATTACCCGGGAATATCCAGCTGACTGGCACAAGGGCGATGAACCTTACTACCCGGTCAACAATGACAGAAACAACGACTTGTACGCTCAGTACAAGGAAATGGCTGACAAGGAAGATGCCAAGGTCATCTTCGGCGGCCGCCTGGGCCAGTACAAGTATTACAACATGGACCAGGTCATCGCGACTGCTTTGGAAGCTGTTAATGATGAATTCGGTAAGTAATCGTGCGTGTTGTTAAGAATTACCTTTACAATGTCGGCTACCAGGTTTTAGCCATCATCGTCCCGCTGATCACTTCCTACTACGTCAGCCGGGTACTGAGTCCGGAAGGGGTTGGGGCCAACGCCTTTACCAACTCCATCATCCAGTACTTCATGTTGCTGGCCAACATCGGGATTGGTTACTACGGAAACCGGGAAATTGCTTACGTCAGAGACAATAAGCAAAAGATGGCGGCAACCTTCTGGGAAATTCAAATCGTCAAGACTGTGATGACGGTTGTTGCCTACCTGTCCTTTGTGGTCTTTATGGCCTTTTATTCCGGCAATAAGACCTACATGTGGGCCCAGTCGATCAACTTGATCGCGGTTGCTTTTGACATTTCCTGGCTCTACCAGGGGCTGGAAGACTTCAAGCGGACAGTTTTGCGGAATACTTTTGTCAAGATCACTTCGATGATCGCCATCTTCATCTTCATCAAGAGTCCAAAAGACGTGGCTTTGTACATCATCGTCCTGGCCTTATCGACTCTGCTGGGGAACTTGACCCTGTGGCCGCACGCCGTTAACAACTACGGTCATGTGGACCGCGGCACTAAGCTGAATCCTTGGCGGCACTTCGTGCCAACGGTTACTATGTTCGTGCCGCAGATTGCTACCCAGCTTTATGTCCAGCTGAACCGGACCATGCTGGGCCTGATGGTCGACCAGAAGGCATCCGGCTTTTACCAATATTCCGACAACTTGGTCAAATTGATTCTGGCCTTTGTCACGGCGACGGGGACAGTCATGCTGCCGCACGTGGCCAATGCCTTTGCCCAGCATGACATGGAAAAGGTCCACAAGATGCTGTACAAATCCTTTGACTTTGTATCGGCTCTGGCCTATCCGATGATGTTTGGGATTGCCGGCGTTTCTATGACTTTGGCGCCGCTTTACTACAGCTCCAAGTACGCCCCGGTTGGCCCGGCCATGCTGATCGAATCAATCGTTATTTTGATGATCGGCTGGTCCAATGTTATTGGAACGCAGTACTTGCTCCCAGTTAACCGGGTCAAGGACTTTACGACTTCCGTAACTATCGGGGCTGTAGTCAATATTATCTTGAACTTTCCTTTTATCAGTCTCTGGGGATTAAATGGGGCGATGTGGGCAACCGTTTTGTCGGAAGTGGCTGTGACGGGCTACCAGCTCTATGTCGTTAGAAAGGACTTGGATCTAAGCTTAATGTTCCAAAGTTCATGGAAATACTTATTGGCCAGTGGGGTAATGTTTGTTGCGGTCTTTGGGATGAATACACACTTGAAGGCTAGCTGGCTTTGGTTGATTTGTGAAGTGGCTGTTGGTGTAGTAATTTATGCTGGGCTAGTATATTTTTTAAAGGCTCCAATTATTGATCAAGCCAAGAACTTAATTAGTAAAAAGTTGCAAAAATAATTAATTAGCGAAAGGATTTAGCAAATTTTGAAATCTGTGGCTGCCGTAGTTGTAACTTATAATCGAAAAGAACTACTAAAAGAAGCAATTGATGCCTTGTTGATGCAAAGTGCAGCTGAGGCAGATGTATTAGTTGTTGATAATGCAAGTACGGATGGGACTAAGGACTATATTGCTGACTACATTGATCAAGGGCAAATCATTTATATTAATACCGGCGAGAATTTAGGAGGTGCCGGTGGGTTTAATTTTGGAATGCGCAAAGCTTGTGAGGCTGGTTACAAGTATGTCTGGCTTATGGATGATGATGCGATCGTCAAAAGGGATGCTTTAAAAGAGTTGCTAAAGGCAGATCAGCTGCTTAAGGGAAACTATGGCTATTTATCTAGTACAGTCTTTTGGACTGATGGCCAGCCTTGTGTTATGAACCGTCCGAAATTGGTCAAGGACTGGACTAGTGATCTGGGTTATCTGTCTGCTGGCTTGGTAAGAACGTACTACTCAACTTTTGTATCATTTTTTGTTAAAACTGCAACGGTTAAGGAACTTGGCCTGCCAATTAAAGACTTCTTTATTTGGGGGGATGATGTTGAGTATTCCAACCGCCTTTCAAAAAAATATCCTTGTTATGTAGTTGGTAAGAGTCAAGTAATCCATAAGACTAGGGATAATAATGGGTCTAATATCGCTAAGGAACAGGGTGATCGGATCGGTCGTTATAAGTTTGCCTATCGTAATGAGTGCGTGATAGCTAGAGAAAATGGAATGAAGGGTCGACTTAGACAGTTCGCCAAGGTCAACTACAATATGTTGCGAGTTATTTTTACTCATAATCCACATAAGCTCAAAAAACTGGGGATAATCTTAGGGGCTTCAGTTGAGGGCATTTTCTTCAGACCAGAAATTGAATATATTGAGGAGCAGCATGACTAAGAGAATCTTAGAAGTTAACGTTGATGACAATGGTTACAGCGGAGTGTATTCTCTAATTAAACGAGTAATTGAAAATAAGCCGGCCGATTATCAGATTGACTTAGCCTGCCTAGAGCCATTTGAATCACAGCAAAATATTGATTATTTAAACAAGCTAGGGACTCAGGTCTATTACATTGGTTACCCTGGTAATAAAATCAAGAAGCAGCTTAAGTACTATGAGAAATTACAAAAGGTTGTAAAAGATGGTAATTATGACTATGTTCATATCCATGGGGATGTAGCAAATAAACTCTACGTAACGGCTTTGGCTGCACGTAAGGCTGATAGTGGGGTTAAAATAATCTTGCAGTCACATGCCAGTGATGTGGATGGTTCTCATCGTCAGCTTAAGCGCTTTATTCATAAAAGCTTGAGAGGGAAGCTAGTCAAATTGGCTGACTGTTATGTGTCAGTTTCCGATTTAGCCTCTAATTGGATGTTCCCAAGTATACCCAAGTCACAGGTGATTAAGATTATGAATGGGGTTGACTTAGCCGCCTTTCGTTATGATCCTATTATTAGAAAAAGGATACGAAAAGAGTTAGGTTTATCTCGCAAACATGTACTAGGCCATATTGGTCGTTTTGCTTACCAGAAGAATCACCAATACTTGATTCAAGTTTTTGCAAAAGTTTATGCTCAAGATCCACAAGCTCGCTTGCTTTTGGTAGGAAAAGGTGATTTGCAAGATGAATGTAAACACCAGGTGCATGACTTGGGACTGGATAAGCAAGTAATTTTTTATGGCTTAAGTTCCAATACTAGTGAGCTTTTTCAAGCGATGGATGTATTTTTGCTGCCATCTCATTTTGAAGGCTTGCCAATTGTCGGGGTTGAAGCACAAGCTGCTGGTTTGCCAGTAATTTTCTCTGATCAAATCACTAGTGAGGCTAAAATGACTAACAATGTTTCTTTCTTGCCAATTGATGAAACAAGCTTGTCAGCTTGGCAAAGTCAAGTGATCAAGGATCTAGAATTAGGGCATCGTGACAACTATGACCTATTATCCCGTCAAAAATTGGATATTACAGATACAGTGGCTGCTTTCATGAAGCTATATAATTCGTAATCATTAAAAACGAGGTCAAAATGATCTACATTATTACCCATAAAAGAGTCAAGCTACCCAAGCTAGACAAATATCTTCCTTTGCAAGTGGGGAGTAGTTTGCATGAACACCTGGACTACTTGACTGATGATACAGGAGATAATATTTCTGAAAAAAATCCTAACTATTGTGAATTGACAGGACTATATTGGATCTGGAAAAATACAAAAGATGATTATAAGGGATTAGTACATTATCGTCGTTATTTTGGCAAAAGTGATTTCTCTTCTAGTTTTGAGCAGATATATAGTTATGATGAGCTTAAAGGCTTTTTACAGGACCATGATTTGGTGACTTCATATGTCGCTAACTTTAAGCAGAATGCTCATGATGAAATTATGATTCATTGTTGTACTGAAGAAATTTTTGGTAAGTTGCGAGCCAGCGTGGCCAAATGCAGTCCCGAATACTTATCTGATTTTGATAAATTCTTTAATCAAAACAAGGCAGTTTTATTTAATATGATGTTTTGCAGAGGGGACTTATTTGATGAATATTGTCAGTGGTTGTTTACAATCCTCTTTAACCTAGAGCCACAGGTTGATTTAAGTAGTTTGAATGCATATCAGCAAAGATTATATGGTTTCTTGTCAGAGCGGTTGTTAAATATTTGGATCTCGCATAAGGAATTGAAGGTTAAGCACTTACCGATCGTTAATACCGAAATGCCAATGAAGGAAAAAATTACTAATTACCGCCGCCAGATCACCAACCAGATCTTTTACACTTTGAAAAAATAAACTACCAAACTGTTTCTTTGGAAAGAATAAAGGGGTATAGTATGGCTTATCTGATTGCGATTTCGATGTCGCTTCTTGTGGCTGCTTTTGTGCCACGACTAATTGAAGAAAACCAACATGGAACTTTTTTACTGGTTAAGCAGCCTTGGTACAAAGATACCAAGAAATGGCAGCTAATTGGACTTGTTTCTTTATCTGCCCTACCCATCTTGCTGATTTCTTGTTTTCGTTATGGAGTGGGAACTGACTATTTTCATACATATGTCCCTCAGTTTCTATCAATTGTAAATGGTAGTTATACTCATTATTATGAACCTGGTTTTTATTTACTGAATCTGCTAGTCGCTAGTTTAACCAGTGATCCACAGTGGTTAATTGCTCTTTGTGCGCTTCTAACCCTAGGACTGGTATATGTAGTAACAGTTTTTTTATCAGATAATTATTTTATGTCGATCTTGCTGTTCTACTTGACTTATACCTACTTTGTTTCGATCAACAATATTAGACAAGCTTTAGCTTCAGCAATCTTGTTACCAGCTTTATATTTCTTAGTTCGTAAGAAGAAAATTGCTTTTGTTTTATTGACGATTCTAGCAGGGACCATGCACCAAAGTGCCTACTATTTCTTGATTATGGCGGTTCTGGATCTACTACCTCTGTCACAGCTCAGCTATCTGTTGATTAACTTAGGTTTTTACATTTTTATTAAGCTTTTAGGCAAGCAAATTTTAGCCTTATTAGCCTTACTCATTCCGCGAGTACAGATGTATCTAAATCAAGGAGTATATCTGGGTAAGACGATCGGTAAACTTTATTTGGGAGTACAAATTGCTATCTCACTAATTTACCTTTATCTAGAATACCAGCAGCGTTTTAATAGGGATTTGACGCAGTTTTCCTATAACAAGTCTTCCTTTAAGAGCCAATTGGTTGGCATGTTACAACTTGATGATCGCCAAAAACTAGGAAATTCAGCTGAAGAATGGGCAATTGCCAAGCTTTTGCAATGGATGGTTTTGATTGTATGTGCTATGGATGGAATTTTGCCAGCTACGTACCGGGTAGTTAGAATCTTTACTTATGCCCAGTTCATCTTTATCCCAAATGCAATCAGTAAATTTGGAAGAGATGACAAACGTCGCTTGATCTTGTATATTTTAGTTATTGTGATCTTTGGTATACTCTTTGTCCATGACTTTGCTATGGGCTTTGAGCAAGTCTACCCTTACAAGTCAATTTTTAATCACTAAGGGGAGTTTGAGCCGCAAGGGACAGAAACAGTAAAAATGCAGAGGAAACCTTAGCTAAACTTAAGAATAAAAAAACGTTAAGTTTATTTATTTGGTACATGACGTTGAAGAATTGAGAAAGTTTTACTATCGTAAATTTTTTGAGGAAGATTTCAACCAGATGCTTAAGTATGCTGATTGCTTGATCGTTCACAACGATTCCATGAAAAATCTTTTTGAGGATCGTGGTGTTGACCCAAAGAAATTGGTTACGCTAAAAATATTTGACTATTTGATTCCAAATGGTCAAATTAACCATGCTAAATTTGAGAGATCCGTTTCAGTTGCTGGTAATCTGGATGTAAGTAAGACACAATATTTGAAAGATATTGGAAAGATAGATGCAAAATTTAAACTTCGCCGATTGTAAAATTAAACTGAACACTGTTCCGATCCAGTAAGAAAAATCGTTTTCACTGGATTAGAGCACAAAAAATCCAATCCAGGAGCTGCACTCTAAGGGCTACTCTAATCGTGCTATAGCTAGAGAACTTAACTGCTCACCAAGCACGG